>JBAPYC010001319.1:0-4104 GCA_049284535.1 Streptosporangiaceae bacterium | reverse complement strand
TCCCTGGCCACCGCGCGGGTGGTGGTGGGCGGCGGCCGCGGCGTCGGCGGCCCGGATGGCTTCGCCCCGCTGGAGGAACTGGCCGGGCTGCTCGGCGGCGTGGTCGGGGTGTCCCGCGTGGTCACCTCCGAAGGCTGGCGCCCGCACAAGCAGCAGGTGGGCCAGACCGGGACCAAGATCACCCCGCAGCTCTATCTCGCCTGCGGGATCAGCGGCGCCATCCAGCACATCGCCGGCTGCGCCGGAGCCAAGCACATCATCGCCATCAACACCGACCCGGGCGCCCCGATCCTGGCCCGGGCCGACTACGCCGTCATCGGCGACCTGCACCAGGTCATCCCGGCCCTGATCGAGGCCCTTCGCGCCCGCTGACATCCCGCCCGCTGACCGGCTGCTCAGTTACTGGCCGCCCGCTGACGCCCCGCCCGCTGAGCAACCCCGTGAATGTGGCGTTCAGCACGTGGCAACGCGCTGAACGCGGCTGCCACGGCGTTGCCTTTGTATCGGGCGCGGCATCAGGCGCCACAAGAATGCAGCAGAGACCCCTGAATTACGGACACCTGTAATTGCGATTCAGGTAATCGCAGCGCTATGACGCAGTGTCACGCTGATATCAAGCCGTGCGGCTTCCGGCGCCGCACGCCGGCGCCGCAGGGAGAGCCAGGGGCAGCGCGCATGGTTGCGGATGTCGTGGGAAAGTGTGAGAGGGTCAGCACGCAATCTGCGCGAGGGATGGGGAACTTTTGGCGGGAACTGCCGTATGGCCGGGCGACAGCTATCCACTGGGAGCGACCTATGACGGTGCCGGTACTAACTTCGCGCTGTTCTCCGAGGTAGCCGACCGGGTCGAATTGTGCCTGTTCGACGACACCGGCAAGGAGAGCCGGGTTGACCTGCACGAGGTGGACGGGTTCGTCTGGCACGGATACCTGCCGGGCATCAGCCCAGGCCAGCGCTACGGGTACCGGGTGCACGGCCCGTATGACCCGGCTAGCGGGAGCCGCTGCAACCCGCACAAGCTGCTGCTGGACCCGTACGCCAAGGCCATCGAGGGTGAGGTCAGCTGGGGTCAGCCGGTGTTCTCCTACCAGTTCGGCCACCCCGACCGGAGGAACAACGCCGACTCCGCGCCGCACGTGCCGCGCTCGGTGGTGGTCAACCCGTACTTCGACTGGAACCTGGACCGGCCGCCGCGTACCCCGTACCACGAGACCGTGATCTATGAGGCGCACGTGCGCGGCCTGACCATGGAGCACCCGGTCGTCCCCGACGAGCAGCGCGGCACCTACCTGGGCCTGGCTCATCCCGCGGTGATCGCGCACCTCAAGGAGCTGGGCGTCACCGCGGTCGAGCTGCTGCCCGTACACCAGTTCGTCAACGACAGCCACCTGGAAGAAAAGGGGCTGGGCAACTACTGGGGCTACAACACCATCGGGTTCTTCGCCCCGCACAACGCCTACGCGGCGAGCGGCGTCCGCGGCCAGCAGGTGCAGGAGTTCAAGACCATGGTCCGGGCGCTGCACGAGGCCGGCATCGAGGTCATCCTGGATGTGGTCTACAACCACACCGCCGAGGGCAACCACCTCGGGCCGACGCTGTCCTTCCGCGGCATCGACAACGCCGCCTACTACCGGCTGGCGGACAACGACCGGCGTTACTACATGGACACCACGGGCACCGGGAACAGCCTGCTCATGCGGCACCCGCACGTGCTCCAGATGATCATGGACTCGCTGCGGTACTGGGTCCTGGACATGCACGTGGACGGTTTCCGGTTCGACCTGGCGGCCACGTTGGCCCGGCAGTTCTACGAGGTGGACCGGCTGTCCGCGTTCTTTGACCTGGTCCAGCAGGATCCGGTGGTCTCGCAGGTCAAGCTCATCGCCGAGCCGTGGGATGTGGGCGACGGCGGCTACCAGGTCGGCAACTTCCCGCCGCTGTGGAGCGAGTGGAACGGCAAGTACCGGGACACCATCCGGGACTTCTGGCGCGGCCAGCCCTCCACCGTGCCCGAGTTCGCCTCCCGGCTGACCGGGTCCAGCGACCTGTACCAGCAGGACAGCCGGCGCCCGGTGGCCTCGGTCAACTTCGTCACCTGCCATGACGGTTTCACCCTGGCCGACCTGGTCTCCTTCAACCACAAGCACAACGAGGCCAACGGCGAGGACGGCCGGGACGGCAGCGATGACAACCGGTCCTGGAACTGCGGCGCCGAGGGCCAGACCGAGGACAAGGGCGTACTGGCGCTGCGGTCCCGGCAGAAGCGCAACTTCCTGACCACGCTGCTGCTGTCCCAGGGAGTCCCGATGCTGCTGGCCGGGGACGAGATGGGGCGCACCCAGCGGGGTAACAACAACGCCTACTGCCAGGACAACGAGATCTCCTGGGTGGACTGGGCGGTCCGGGCCGAAGACGACCAGGCGCTGCTGGACTACACGCGGGCTCTCATCCGGCTCCGGGCCGAGCACGCGGTGTTCCGGCGCCGCCGGTTCTTCCGCGGCCAGGCGCTGCGCGGCGGCCGCAACCGGCTGGGGGACATCGCCTGGTTCACCCTGGCCGGGGAGGAGATGACCGACGACGACTGGGACGCCGGCTTCGCCAAATCGCTGACCGTGTTCCTGAACGGGCGGGCCATCAGCGAGCCGGACCGGCGCGGCGACCGCATGCAGGACGATTCCTTCCTGCTGCTGTTCAACGCCAGCGAGAAGGACCTGCAGTTCGTTGTCCCGCCCCGCCGGTACGGGCAGCGGTGGGCCAAGATACTGGACACGGCGACCACGGCGACGGACTTTGAGACGGAGAATGCCGTCAAGCCGGGAGACGCTATCACCGTGGTCAACTACTCGATGCAGCTGCTCCGCCGTGGCTGAGGCCAGCGCGCCGCCCAGCGCTCCCATCTCGACGTACCGGCTCCAGCTCCGGGACAGCTTCGGGTTCGATGCCGCCGCCGCCCAGGCCGACTACCTGGCCGCGCTGGGCGTGACGCACGTCTACCTGTCGCCGATCCTGCAGGCCAACCCGGGCTCCGCGCACGGTTACGACGTGGTGGACCACTCGCTCGTGTCCACCGATCTGGGTGGGGAGGACGCGTTCCGGGCCATGGTGGAGCAGTTCCACCGGCACGACCTCGGCGTCGTCGTCGACGTAGTGCCCAACCACATGGCCCGGCCGACCCCCGAATTGCTCAACCGCCAGCTGTGGTCCGTGCTCTACCAGGGCCGGCAGTCGGAGTACGCGCACTGGTTCGACGTCGACTGGGACGCGCAGGAGGGCAAGATGCTGGTGCCCATCCTGGGCGGGCCGCTCGAGGAGTGCCTGCGCGACCTGACCATCGAGACCTCCCCGCGGGACCCCGGGCACGCCGGGCACCGCGGTCCGGTGCTGCGCTACTTCGATCACATGTTCCCGCTCCGCGACGGTGTGGCCGACCTGCCGCTGGGCGTGCTGCTGGCCCAGCAGCACTACCGGCTCACCGACTGGCACGACGCGGCCACCCAGCTCAACTACCGGCGGTTCTTCGACATCGACTCGCTGATCGCGATCCGGGTCGAAGATCCGGACGTGTTCGCCGCCACCCACCAGGTTCTGCTGCGCCTGCTGGCCGAGGGGCTGATCGACGGCCTGCGGATCGACCACCCCGACGGGCTGGCCGACCCGCCCGGCTACCTGTCCCGGCTGGCCGAGGCCACCGGCAACGCCTGGGTGGTGGTGGAGAAGATCCTCGCCCCCGGAGAGGAGCTGCCGGACTGGCGCTGCGAGGGCACCACCGGCTACGACACCCTCAACCTGATCGGCGGCCTGTTCACCGACCCGGCCGGGGCCGAGCCGCTGACCGAGGAGTACGTCCGGTTCACCGGGGGCAAGAAGGACTTCGCCGAGGTGGAGCGCGACGCCAAGCGGGACATCGCCGACGGCACCTTCACCGCCGAGCTGTCCCGCCTGATCCGGGTGTTCGGCCGGGCGGGCTACCCGGACCTGGCCGGTGTCGGCCGGGCCGACCTGCACGACGTGCTGGTCGCCCTGCTGGCCGAGTTCGGCGTGTACCGGGCCTACGTGACGCCGGGGCAGCCCGCGCCCGCCGCGGCGGTGGCCGCGGTGCGGGCG
>JBAPYC010001318.1:0-13312 GCA_049284535.1 Streptosporangiaceae bacterium | reverse complement strand
CGGCGGCATCACAGCTTGGAGAGCTTGGCGCACGGGATCGTGACCCGCATCCGGCGCGCACCGAAATCAATGACCAGGGCAGCGTCCTCCTGGACGCTGACAACCCGGCCCAGACCATACTTGTCGTGAGTCACCTGGTCCTGCTCCTCAAAATGCTCAGCAGGCAGGATCACAGGCGGGGCGAAGGGACTGGTGGGCAGAAGACGCCGGGTAGTGGCGCGGGCAGCTTTCATCACTACCAGTATGCGCCACCAACGCTCCTCATCACAGCGACTCGGCCACCCACCGCCAGCCACCCGCATCGTCGTGCACCGCTCGCACCAGGAAGCTTCCCGCCGCGTCGGACAGTTCGGCGATGACACGGATCAGCTGGCGGTGGAAATCGTCAGGCCGGTTCTCCTCATGATGTAGCCGGTGCCCGACGACCGTCACGACCGCGCCGTCTCCGCCGGCCAGCCGCACCGTGACGTTGCCGTCATAATCCTGGCTGGCCGCCGCGATATCCCGCGCGCGGACCATCTCGGTGCCCTGCTCGTTCGCGACCCACACATCGGTCACGTCTGGTGCCTCCTGCCGCCCGCCTGCCGGGCCTCACGGGCTATTCCCATCACGGCGCGCCATCGGCCGCGGGCGGCTCGCCGGTCGCGTCCATACCGGTCAGCAGGGCCAGCACCTCACCGACGGTGCGTTCCCTGGCGGTGGGTTCCGGCAGCGGGAGGTGCGTCTGGATGTGGTAGCGGTTGCGGCGGCCGTCCTTCTCCTTGACCATGTAGCCGGCCTCGACCAGGTCCGTGATGATGCCGAACGCGCTGCGTTCGGTAATGCCCAGGCTGGCCGCGATGTCGCGCAGGCGCGCCCCGGGGTCATGGGCGACCAGCAGCAAAGTCCTCGCATGAGGGGTCAGGAAGGTCCAGCTCGGCACCATCAGAAGATAGCAGATTCCGGAATGAACTTGCTAGTTTGTTGCGGTGGACGTACGTTGACAACCAGGTACCGGACGTCAGTTGCCCACGACGGCCAGCTTCCGGGGTTACCGGAGGAGTTTATGAACATGGGGCGTGACGGTCAGACCGTCCGCGCTCGTGACGACGCTCGAAGTGCCATGTATCGCATGATCGGGCCGGCGCCTGATGGCCGCTGCCGGGCCAAGGATCCTGGCCCGGCGGTGCGCCGGGACGGATAATGGCGCTGCCGATGGCCATCGCCCGGGGTCTTGATTCGGGCCCATTCTGGTAGCCTCGAACTAGTAACTGCATTCCAGAATTTGCCTAACCATCATGGCAGTGCCCCAGTGACGTGGCATCCAGGCCATGGGGTGCTGGCAAGCTTCTGTGAGTTCAGCGGGCCGCAGGCTCCCGGTTATCCGTGACGTCAGCGCCTCGCGCCGCACTTGGCCGCCCCGGACCCTGGTGGCTCCCGATCAGCACGGCTAGGCCCGACTCCGAGGAGCCCGCATATGACGTTTGAGCCCGCCAGCCCGCGCGGCAGTGACTACGCCGTCCTGTCGAGGCAGGTGAGGCAGGCAGGCCTGCTGGACCGCCGGCCGCGGTATTACACCTGGAAGATCGCGCTCACCGCGGCGGCGCTGGTGCTTGGCTGGGCCGCGTTCGTCGTCGTCGGCAATTCATGGTGGCAGGTGGCCATCGCGGTGTTCCTGGCGGCCGCGTTCGCCCAGCTCGGCTTTCTCGGTCATGATGCCGGGCACAGCCAGGTCTTCAGTTCCCGGCGGGCCAATGACGTGCTCGGCGTCGCGTGCGGCAATCTCGGGACGGGACTCAGCTTCGGCTGGTGGGCCACCAAGCACAGACGGCATCATGCCCACCCGAACACCGAAGGTTCCGATCCGGACATCATGCTCAGCGTGGTGGCATTTTCCGGCACCCAGGCCCGGCAAGGGCGGGGCCTGCAGCGGCTAGTCTTCCGCTACCAGGCCTACCTGCTCATCCCGATGCTCTTCCTCGAGGCAGCGGGCCTGCATGCGTCCAGCATCCGCAGCGTGATGCGGCCAGCCGGCCGTCAGCGGGTGTGGGAGGCGGCGCTGCTCGCCGTGCATTTCGCCGCCTATCTCGGCGTGGTGTTCTTCGTGCTGCCGCCGGTCAAGGCGGTGGTGTTCATCCTCGTGCAGCAGGGACTGTTCGGGTTTTACCTGGGATGCTCCTTCGCGCCCAACCACAAGGGGATGCCGGTCCTGGCGGCGTCCGATAAGACCGACTTCCTGCGCCGCCAGGTGCTGACCTCACGCAACGTCCGCGGTGGCCGGCTGACCGACTTCGCCCTGGGCGGCCTGAACTACCAGATCGAGCACCACCTCTTCCCGTCCATGCCACGGCCGAATCTGCGCCGGGCCCAGGCGCTGGTAAGGGCATTCTGCGCCGACCAGGGCCTGCCGTACACACAGGCCAGCCTGCTCGGTTCCTATGGCCAGGCACTGCGTCACCTCGATGCCGTCGGCAGGCTGACCCGCCCGGGGGCGGTAGGCCAGCCGGCTCCGGCAGGTATGCAGTCCTGACCGGTTGCCCGTCTTAGTTGGCAAGAACGGCCCGTCGACTGCTGGCGAGGCTTGCTCCCGGAGCAGCAAAAAGGCGGGGGCCCGGCTCATGCCGGGCCCCCGCCTGATGCTTCGCCGCTGGTCAGATGGGGCGGACCTCGTCGGCCTGCGGGCCCTTGGGGCCGCGGCTGGCGACGTACTCGACCCGCTGGTTGTCGTTGAGGCTGCGGTAACCGTCGATCTTGATGGCGGAGTGGTGAACGAAGACATCCGGAGTGCCGTCATCCGGGGCGATGAAGCCAAACCCCTTGTCCGCGTTGAACCACTTCACTGTGCCCTGAGCCATTGTGCTTTCTCCTTGAGGGAAAGGTCTGCGGGATCCTCGCAGGTGCGAGGTCCCGGGCTGCTGTGACCGTTTGCCGTCGAAAGCCAGGCTCTGAAACCCGCGGTGCAACCGTCAGAAATTTCACAGGTACTGCTCGCGAAACGAACTTCTACTACAGCCGAGACAAGTAAACACCATCACGGCACCTGATGACCCCGGCTCGCCGGAACGGGTCAACTGCAGGCCTGCCGCCAATGCCGTTCATCCTGGGCTGCCGGGATGCGGGGAAATGCTGGAATTTTCTGGCCGAGCCAGGCACCCGCCGCCCGCATCATGCATCACCTAGTCCGGGTGAGGTTCTGGTCTCTCCATCGCTCCGCTGACGAGGAAGCCGGTATCGCGGAGGGCCGGCGGCGGCCCTGCGCTGGCCTGCCAGCCCGGACGCCTTGACTGCCGCACGGCACTAAGGTTTGCGAGTCCACCCTGGCTCCGCTGCGCGCCATGCCCTGCTCCAGCCGGCGAGGCGGCGCCGGTCGAGCAGGACCCGGCCCGCGCCGCCGGCGAGCCAGAGCAGAAGTCCGAGCACGAGCACTGTCACCCATTCGGCCATGACGGTATTCGCCTGTACCTGCGCACGCCGAAGCGGCGGTCCGGTCAGCGAGCCCGACCGGGTAACCCACACCCGGGTGCTGCCGCCTGCCGCGTCCGCCGGGCTGACCGGAATCCAGCCGCGGCGCACCTGCCCATCCGGCGCCGTCCAGCGGGCTAGCACCCGGACCGTGCTCGCCCAAGCGGAGTTATCCCACTGCGCGCTGACTTGCACGGTGGCCGGCACCAGGCGCCACGCCGATTCGGCACGCTGCTGCTGCATGTTCGCGGAGCTGATCAGGTGACCGGCCACTAGCCCTAGCACAGGCGCGCAGATCAGGAACACCGCGATCAGCCCGGCGACCATGGCCGCCTCGACCCGGTCACTGCGCCGGCGCAGCGAGTTGTGGTCCCAGCCGAGCATCCTGGAGCGGCGCATTCGCGTGATCGCCGGGCTGCTGCCGCGCGGGGGCCGGTGTCTTGGCGCCGGATCAGGTTTCGGGCCGGGCCACGGCATCGGCATCATGGCGCCACCGGAATTCCCCGGCGCTGCTAGGCCGGCCTGGTGTTGCCGACGACGTAGTGGGCGCTGGCGACACTCGCATACTCTCCATGCATCACGCCGACGTATCCGATGGTTGCTGTCGACGTCATAACGGCCTCCCCAATCAGGAATTTTCCTGCACAAGCAGCCTGCGCCCGGGCTCCAGGCCGGGCATCACCCACTCGGGGTGGCCTTGCGGCCATCCGGGGTGCTCAGGCCCGCGGACGCCCGCAAGCGGATCAGTGCACCTACCCCGAAGTTGACTTGCTTCAGGCCGGACGATTCCTGGCCAGCGCAAACCAGCACATTGCCCAGGTGGGGGTACTAGATCGCCTATCACTTTGCGGATTAAACTTGTTTTACCGCTCCAGACCCTGGCGGTCATACAACTCCGGGGGTAGGGGCGTAGATGAGCCGCGAAAAGTGGCAAGCGGCCGACGGCGGATCGATGGGCCCGTCAGGGGATCCCCCAGCAGGACCTGGATCGCACCATGACCGCGATTCAGGCCAGAAGCGCGACCATGCGGGCGTGATCATCCCGTCAGTTGCCGCGGCGGCCGCTGACGGGACGGCGGAGGACGCCACGGCGCGGCGTTCGGCGGCAAGGCGGGGTGCCCCGCACGCCGCGCGGTTCGCGCTGACGAAATTCCGCCCCACGACGCTGCCCGCCACGCTGCTCATCAGGCCGGTGCTGTTTGCCAGGCTGGAGGCGGGAGCCCGCCAGCGTCTGACGGTGGTGGCGGGATCGGCTGGGGCGGGCAAGAGCACGCTGTTGTCAAGCTGGGCGGACACGCGAGATGGCGGGGTGACGTCCTGGCTTTCGTGTGATGAGGCTGACGCGGACCCGGTCCGTTTCTGGGCGGGGTTTATCGAGGCTTCCCGCGCTGCAGCTCCGGGATTCGGTGCCGATGCGGCTGAGCTGCTCGCGCTGGACGGCGCGATGTCCGCCGACGTGACCGCGTCGATCGCAAACGACGCCGCCAGGCTGCCCGCCGGGTCGGTGTTCGTCGTCGACGACTTCCACGCGGCGCCGGCGGCCGCCAGGAGCATGACCGATCTGGTGGAGCGCTGGCCGGCCAGGACCGCGCAGCTGGTGCTGGCCAGCCGGGTCGACCCCCCAGTGCGCTTGCACCGGCTCCGGCTGTCTGGTGAGCTATGCGAGCTTCGCGATGCCGACCTGTATCTGTCGCTGTCCGAGAGCGGCGCCCTGCTCGGGAACTTCGGTGTCCGGGTCGCCCCTGGTGAGCTCGAGGTGCTGCACAGGCGAAGTGAGGGATGGGTCGCGGCGCTGCAGATGGCCGCGCTGACGCTCCGCAGCACCAAGGACCCCGCGCAGATCGCGCGTGCGCTGGATTTCCGCGGTCACGCGATCGCCGAGTACTTCATCGGTGAAGTACTCGAGCAGCAGCCACCTGAGGTGGCGACCTTCATGCTGGAGATTTCTGTCCTGGACGAGCTGACCGCTGACGCCTGCGCCGTGGTGACCGGCAGGCAGGACGCGGCGGCGCTGCTGCGCCGCATCGAGGCGGCCAACTTGTTCATCGTGGCCCTCGATGATGACCGGACGAGTTACCGGTATCACCACATGGTGCGTGAGGTGCTGCGCGCGCAGCTGCGTGCCATATATCGCGGGCGGGAGCTCACCTTGCAGCTCCGGGTGGCCGAGTGGCTGGAGTCGGCGGGCGACACGCGTGGAGCGAGCCGCTATTTCCTCGCGGCCGGGCAGGCTGACCGGGCGCTGGACTTGCTGCAGGAGCGGGTCGCGGCCGACTTGTTCCGTGACCCGGCCGCTCCAGCGGCGCTGGACCTGAGCACGGTCGACCCGGCACTGCTGACGGGTGTTCCGGAGCGGCTGCTGGGCCTTGCCGCTGACCTGCTGCTGTGGGGTGACTCGGCGCGCGGCGGTCAGTACCTGGACGTACTGGAGCGCTCTCAGCCGGTGATCCCGCCGGACTCGCGGCTGGCGGCCCGCCTCGCTACGGTGCGATCGTTGCGCTGCACGCTGTCCGGTGAGGCCACCGAGGCGGTGCGGCATGCCCTCACAGCACGGGAAATCGAAGCGCGGACCCGGCGCGGGGATGAATATGGTTTCGGCGTGTCGCTGCTCCTGCTGCGTGCCTACACCTGGCTGGAGGACTTCGAGGCGGTCGACCGCGAGGCGGCCGTGGTGCAGGCGGTGCCCTCGGTCCCCGACCCGGGCAGGCTGGTGGATGTGCGGGGCGCCCAGGCGCTGGCGTGGTTCGACGCCGGCCGCCTGGCCAAGGCCGCCGAGGCCGCCAGGGGCGCCGATGCCGACGCGAAACGGCTGGGATTCGAGCAGCATCCCTTCGCAGTGGACTACCTGCGCGTTCTGGCGGGCGGCGCGCTGGAGCAGCGGGATCTCGTCACGGCGGAGTATCTCACCGAGCGCGCGCTGTCGATATCTGAGCGATTCCGGCCCGTCTTTGAGTTCCTGGCCCTGCTCGACCGGGCCGGGATCTGGGCGGCCCGCGGGCAGATCACCGAGGCGCTGGCAACGGTGGACGGGGCGCGCCTCGTCCTGGCCGGGACGAAATCTGTGCTGCTCGCGCGGGCTGACGAGCTCGAGGCGCTGCTGCGCCTGGCGCTCGGCGACCTGCGCTCGGCCGCCGAACTGGCGAGCAAGCTTCCTGCCACCCGCCGCGGTCTGCTGCTGGCCAGGGTCGCGCTCGCCGCCACCGATCACCGCGCCGCCACCGAACACCTGGACGCGCTGTCGCCGGGAGATCTGACGCCGCGAACCGCGCTGGTACGTCAGGTACTCGTGGCCGCCACGGCGATCGAGCGCGGCGACCCAGAGGCGGCTGGCATCGTGGGCGGCGTGCTCCGGACGGCACGCCGGGAAGGCTTCCTCAACACGGTTGTGATGACCGCTCCCCAGGTCACGCGCTACCTAGTCGAGAATTCGCCCCACGCGCTGCCCGATCCGTTCCTGAAGCGGATCATCGCCGCGGCCGTGGAGGTCCGCGCCACGCAGCCCGAACGATCCAACCGCATTCTCAACGCGCCGCTGACCGACGCGGAGCTGCGGGTCCTGCAACTGCTGCCGACCACCAGCCCCGCGCAGATGGCCGGTGCGCTCTTCATCTCCCTCAACACGGTGAAGACCCACCTGCGGTCGATCTACCAGAAGCTGGGAGGATCCTCACGCTCGGAAGCGATTGAGCGAGCCGTGGAACTGCGCCTGCTCTTAGACCACCCGCGCCTGGGATGATGAGCTTCGGTCTTGCGGCTGGCCAGAGGACCTGGGCGACGCCCCGGAGCGTCCGGATGGAAGGAGTCCGGTGGCCATAAGCAAAGCGCGACCGCGGGTCCCGGCGAAACGGCCGGCCGGATCACCCTTAAATGATGATGCCGGCAGCCTTTGATCGGCGCATATTCGTCGGAGGGACAACCGGCCTTGTATAAGCACAAGGGCGGGGCTATTCGCGTGGGCACTGGCCGACGGTGTCAGGCGCTGCGATACCGGAGGGACGTGCCATGACTGTGACGGCTGATCGTGCAGCGGCCAGGAAATCTAATGGCGGAGCGGCCAGGAAGTCACCTGCGCCCAGTACGAGGGCTTCGGCGGGCAGGCCGGCGCGGACTGCGACGACCGAACATCTGAGCCGGGCGGAGCGGGTGGCACGGGGGAAGGACGCCAGGGCGGTGGCTCCGCTGGAGTCGCATGCCGAGTTCAGCCCGGGCCGGGGGCGCGATCCGGTCGGGCTGCTGCTGGGCCAGTCCAAGTCGCGGGTACCGGAGCTGGTGCCGGTCCGGCACGGGCGGATGCTGGTGTCCCCGTTCACCTTCTACCGGGGTGCGGCGCTGCCGATGGCAGCTGACCTGGCCGCGAGTCCCGCCTCAGGGCTGCGGGTGCAGCTGTGCGGGGACGCGCACCTGTCGAATTTCGGCGCGTTCGCCTCACCGGAGCGGAATCTGGTCTTCGATGTCAACGACTTCGACGAGACCCTGCCCGGGCCGTTCGAGTGGGATGTCAAGCGGCTGGCCGCGAGCCTGGCCGTGGCCGGGCGGGACAGCGGGTTCCCCGCCAAGGACCGGCGCAAGATCGAGCTGGCCATGACCGAGAGCTACCGCACTGCGATGCGGGAATTCGCCGGGCAGCCCTTCCTGGACGTGTGGTACGCGCACATGGACGTCGAGCCGGCCCTGAGCCAGTTCGCGTCCCAGATCAAGAAGAAAAGGCTCAAGGAATTCGAGAAGCTGGTGGACAAGGCCCACACCCGGGACAGCACCCAGGCGCTGAGCAAGCTCACCACCGTCGTCGACGGAAAGCCGCAGTTCATCAGCACCCCGCCGACGATCGTGCCGATCGAGGAGGTCTTCAGCGGCACGCACGCCGACACGATTTACAAGCTGCTCGGTACCGTACTGAGCAAGTACACGCGCACCCTGCAGTCCGACCGGCGGCACCTGCTCAAGGAGTTCACCCTGGTGCAGGTGGCCCGCAAGGTCGTCGGGGTCGGCAGTGTGGGCACCCGGGCCTGGGTCGCGCTGATGGACGCCGCCGACGGGGTCGAACCGCTTCTCCTGCAGGCCAAAGAGGCCCAGGACTCGGTCCTGGCGGAGTACGCCGGGCGCAGCCAGTACAACAACCAGGGCGAGCGGGTGGTCGCCGGGCAGCGCCTGCAGCAGGCCCAGAGCGACATCTTCCTCGGCTGGACCCGTATCACCAACCCCGACGACGGTGTAGTCCGCGATTACTATGTCCGCCAGCTACGGGACTGGAAGTTCTCGGTGCCGGTCGAGCTGATGCTCCCGCCCGGCCTGACGGCCTACGCCCGGCTGTGCGGGTGGACCCTGGCCCGGGCACACGCCCGCTCCGGCGACCGTATCGCGCTGGCCGCCTACCTTGGCGGGTCGGACAAATTCGACCAGGCCATCGCCGACTTCGCCGAAACCTACGCCGACCAGAACGAGCTCGACTACGCCGCATTCCAGGCCGCCGTGAAAGACGGCAAAGCCGAAGCCACCAGCGACATCTGACGCGGCCGCCCGTCCCGGGAAGTACCGTGTAACGACGGGCGACGACGCCCCTGCCCTGGCCAGAAGGTCAGGGCAGGGGGCGCACCGGCGATCACCCGAACGGAGGCCGGCCATGTCCGCACTGCTCTGGTCGGTTGTGATCGTCTGGATTGTGGCACTGGCGTTCTGGCCCGCACGTGTCGGCAGCGGCAAGGGCCACAGCTGGCTGCTGTTCTTTGTCTTCAGCTTGTTCCTTTTCTTCCCCGCCCTGATCATGGCGTACCGCGTCCGGGACCGGCGCTCCCTAGCAGGCAGCACCCCTTAGCTGCAGCTGCAGCGCCAGCCTCCTGAAGGGGCGGGTCAGGGTGCCAGATGAACTGAATTCCTCGGAGCCAGCCGGCACAACCACCCAGTTTGGGTGAGGCCAGATCACCAATCAGCAGGTTTGATTGACGCCATGGCGTCTCAGAGGGGAACCTTAACTGACGCATTGGTGTCTCACAGGTGAACAGCACGGGCGTATCGCATGGTCGCATCGCCCCCCGCAGCGACGCATGCCGTTGCCTCAGGACCGATCATGGCCGAACCCGATAGGAAAGACCCTGTACCGCCGCCCCTGTGATGCGCGTCTACCCGGGCGCATTTCCCGACCTGCCCCTCGATATGAGCATCAATGACCGCAGTAGAGCCAGTACCCACGCCGAACCCCTTGGGCCCGCTTGCCCGCTACGAGAAAAGCGTGACCGACCGGATCGCCGACTTCAACGACCCGCACCAGGAGTGGCGGCGCCTGTTCTCCGAACTGCTCGGCACCTTCTTCCTGGTGCTGGCGGCCGCCGGCGGGGGCATGATGAGCCACGCCTTCCCCGGCGTGATCAGCCACGGCGCCGCAGTCGTGGCCCCCGCGCTGACGGTCATGGCCATCATCTTGTTCATGGGCAAGATCTCCGGTGCGCACCTGAATCCGGCCGTCAGCATCGCGTTCGCCCTGCGCGGCGACTTTCCGTGGTGGCGGGTTCCGGGCTACATCATCACGCAGCTGGCCGGCGCGACCATCGCCGCCCTGGTCCTGCACGCCATCATCAACGTCTCCGCCACGTACGGGTCCAATTACCCCGCCAGCGGCTACTCCGGCATGGCCGCCTTCTGGATGGAGCTGATCTTGACCATGGGGCTGGTCAGCGTGATCCTGGGCACCGCTTCAGGCGCCCAGAACGTCGGGGTCATAGGCGCCTTCGGAGTCGGCGGCTACATCGCCCTGGCCGGCCTGTGGGGCAGCCCCATCTCGGGCGCCTCGATGAACCCGGCCCGCACCTTCGGACCCGACCTGGCCAGCATCACCTTCACCAGCTACTGGGTCTACATCGCGGGACCGATCGCCGGTGCCGTGCTCGCCGTCGGCACCGCCTTCATCTTGCGTGGCCGCGGCGGCGACAAGTCTGCCGCCGGGGCTGCCCAAGGTGAGCTGTTCACCGAGGGCTACGGGTCCGGCAAGTCCTGAGGATCGGCCATATGTCCGTCACCCGCGCGGGGCGCGTGGCCGAAAGGCTGCCGGACAGCCAGGTCCGGCAGGAAGAAATGCTGCGGCATGCGCACTGCCGATGTCACTGCCAGCGGCAGCTCAGCGTGGATCCGGGTGCCCCTTCACCGGCCGCACCACAGCGCCCCCTCATTTTGCGCCATCCACCACGGGCTGAAGCCACGATCGAAGAGGCCATAGTGCCCGCGCGGCATCCGGCTGACCTGACGGGCATGGGGGCGGAAGTAATACCGAACGAGTTGGCAAGACCAGACTGGAGCATATGACGATGACGCCTGAACCGCCTTACAGGACAGTCACCGAGGGAGTCCGCAGCCTCGAGGTGCGCTGGATTTTCCCAGGCCAGCTGGAGACTGCGGTAGCCGAATGGTTCGGGCGCTTCCCGGCCGAGACGCAGTCACGCGAGGACAGTTACCTCCTGGATCCCTGGTTGCGCGGACTGTCGGTAAAAGTCCGCGGGAGTGTGGCACTGGACGTGAAGGAGTATCGCGGCAGCCCGGGAATCCTCGATCTGGCCGGACGCGCCTGCGGACGCATGGAATCCTGGCAGAAGTGGTCCTTTCCCATTTACCCGCTCCGCCGGGACGGCGGTGACCCGGCCGGCTGGATACCGGTACGCAAGAGACGGCGGATCAGCCGGTTCTCACCGGCGACCAGGCCGGTCGCGACCCAATCCGCCAGGCGTGGCGAGGAGCCGTGGTGCGCCGCGGAACTCACCGAGGTCGGCACCCCGGGCCACGACTGGTGGACCCTGGGATTTGAGGCGACTGGCCCCGACGACCTGCTCCGAGGCGCGCTCCAGGCCACCGCGGAGCTCGTGTTCGCCCAGCCCATGCCGGGCAGCGCGGAGCCCGCTCCGGCTGAATCAAGCTCCTACACGGAATGGCTGTACCAGCGCCGGGGGGCCGAGAGTTACGCCGGCGCCTGAAGACTGCCCGCCGCGCAAGGCTGAGCCGGGGCCTCCGCGGACCCACCCGGGGATCCTGGCGGCCGGCCGGTCACAGGCCCAGCAGGTCCCGGGCCCGGGAAAAGGCCGTATCCGGGCTGGTCACGTCCACCGGGACGGCGATCATGCCGACGGCGGCAGCCCCGGCCAGGTTGACCGGCTGGTCGTCCAGGAACACCGCGTCCTGGACGCGCAGGCCAAGCCGTTCGGCCGTGATCTGGTAGATGCGCGGGTCGGGCTTGAGCACACCCTCGACCGAGCCGTCCACGACCACGTCGACCAGATCCTCCGGGCGCAGCGCGTCCACCCACCTGGCCGGGTGGAAGGCGTGCAGGTCGTTGGTGAGGATCGCGACCGGCAGGCCAGCCCTCCGGGCGTCCCCGATCAGGGCCAGCGCGGCCGGGCGCAGCAGGGACCGGGGCGGCCCGTCGTACACGGTCTCCATGAGCAGCCGGATCCCGCCGGGCCGTCCGACGAGCCGGCCGAACTGCTCGCCGCGCAGCGACCAGTAGCTGCGCTCGCCCAGCCGCCCGGCCAGCACCTCCTGCCACTCGGGGTCGCGCTCGGGGGCGAACGGCCCGGCCCAGTCCAGCCGCCCCGTCTCCAGGCCCAGCCGCGCCTCGGTGGCCGCCCGCAGCTCGAACGGCGTGAGCAGCACCGGGCCACCGAAGTCGACGATCAGCGCGCGGGCTGTCCCGGACGGCACCGTCAATGCTCGGGCTCCTCGAGGACCGCGTGGTCGAACCGGACGATGTTGCCGGTCCACGAGCAGTGTGCGCACCAGGTCAGGAACACCCGCTCGTGTGCCGTCCAGGATTCCGAGGTCAGCCCGCGGTCCAGCGGCTCGCCGCACATGGGGCAGAACCGGGGACGGTCCAGCAGATGGCGTTCTGCGTCCCTGGCGAACCACAGCCCCGGGTCCGGGAGCCGGTGCGGGTCGGCGGGCAGGGCGGGCCGGTGCGGCCCGGCGGGCCGGTCAGCCAAGGCTGGTGGCCTTCTCCCGAACGGCCGCGGCGTCCCGGTGCAGGGCCAGCAGCTGCTCGCGGATGGGGGCATACCGCATGGACCCGCCGTTGATCCACTGGTCGGTGAACGCCGTCCCCGCGCCGAACTTGTCCTTCTCGCACGGCAGATCGATGCACTCGTGCGGGGTCCGGATCGTGCCGATCGGATCCTGGCCGTCTTCGACCCGCTGCATGTTCTCCTTGAACATCTTGCGCAGCATGGCCACCCCGATGTCACTGCGGCCCAGGTGCTCCTGGGTCCGGTCCACGATCGTGCCCTGGGACACCCAGGCCATGACGTCCTGGCCCTCCACGTAGTCGGTGATCAGCGTGCCGTCCTCGCGCCGCCACGGGAACTCATACACCACCGGCCGGTCCTGGTGATCCCAGCTGCCGCCCTCGGGATGGTGCAGCGTGTAGAACAGCTTCCAGGTGTGGGTGTCGTCGATCGGCACCCGGATCTGCATCTGGTCGATCCACTGGCCGCCGACCCGCATCCCGTACGGGAACATCAGCGGGTGGCCGATCTTCCAGTCGTCATCGTCGTCGGTGTGGCCCTGCAGGACCCGCCGCTTGATGATGCCGAACTCGAACTCGTCGAACGCCACCTTCATGTGCTTCTTCTGGAAGGACTTGGGCGCCTCGAAGCCATTCGTCTGGCCCAGGAATTCGAAGTAGTAGCCATGCAGCCATTCGACGTGGTGCGGGTCCACGGCATTCTCCATGATCTGCAGCCAGTTACAGGGCAGCACGGAGTGGCCGATGTCGCGGATGCCGTCGAGCACGTAGACGTCGAACCGCGGCAGTTCGGGGGCCGGCCCAGGGCCCACGTAGACCCAGACCATTCCGCCCAGCGGCTGGGCCAGGCCGGCCTGCGCGCGGACCCGGTCGCGG
>JBAPYC010001317.1:0-1994 GCA_049284535.1 Streptosporangiaceae bacterium | reverse complement strand
GTTCCCTCCTGCGGCCGGAAGTGGAACCATCCCAGGAAATCCCCGGTGGACCTCTCGATCGCCGCCCAGAATCCGTACCTCTGGTAACGCTGGTAATAGCTCAGGAACGCCGGCAGGAACTCGGTCTCGATCTCCTCGCGGGACGTCGGTATGCCGCCGTTGACAAAGCGCATGACATTGGGATCAGCGTCCAGGCCGGCCAGGTTGTCCACATCGCCCAGGGTGAACCGGCGGAGTACCAGCCTGTCAGTTTCCAGGAAAACCTGCATAGCTGTATCCATCTGACGCCAAGATTCGTACCTGTTATTAACTGTTGTCTGCCAATATAAACGCCCGCTTATGCCTCGGATAGTACGGCAGCATCCAATCGCTAGCTGACCAGGGCATAGTTGCGTGCCAGGCGTGTGCGTTGGTGGAGCCAGCGGGATCGTGCCTGGTGGCGTCGTCGCCACTGGAGCCATCGGGCGGCGTGGCCGGGTGGCTCTGGACGGCGGAGGGCGGCGGCAAGCAGGCGCTTGACCTCGTGGACGGTGAGCGGGATCAGTCCGGGGTCCGCGGGCGGCTTGTCGTCCGGCCCGCCGGGCGGCGGCGCCTGGCCGTCGGTGCGTTTTCTGAGCTGGGCGGCGGTGACCGCGCAGACCGCGAGGGCGGCCATGACCAGCATGGCGGGCCTCAGGATCGCGGTGTAGAGCCGGGCCTGGCACTGGTCCAGGCCGAAGCAGCCCTTCCCGAACTCAAAACTTTCCTCAGTCAGCCACTGCTGATACCCGTAAAGAAGGAATCGTCTCTAGCGTTCCGGAGGATGCCGGGGCGATACTGAGCGTGGGAGCACTGTTGCAGGCGGCAGCGACGGTTGGCCGTCTGCTGGCTGCGGCAGGTGATCCTGATGCGACTGGGCACCGGAACGACGGCGGCTCCCGGCCCGCTGATCTGGGCGGCGGTGCCGCCAGGGCGGCGGATGACGGCGGTGGCGCTGCTGGCGATGCTCGCGGCACGGGCCGCGGCCTCGGCGGGAGGCGGTCACGGTGAACGTGGTCATGCATCCGGAGGGACTGCCGCAGCTGAAGATCCGGCCGGAGCAGCTGGCGCTGGCCGCGATCGTGTATGTCCGGCAGTCGACCAGGGGCCAGGTCCTTGAGCACACGGAGTCGACGCGGCTGCAGTACGCGCTCGCCGGGCGGGCGGTCGCGCTGGGCTGGGCCCGGTCCCAGGTCATCGTGATTGACGACGACCTCGGGGTGTCGGCGGCGGTCCCGGATTCCCGGGAGGGCTTTGCCCGGCTTGTCACCGAGGTCACCATGGGAAGGGCGGGGGTCGTTCTGGGGATCGAGATGTCGCGGCTGGCCCGGACCGGGAAGGACTGGCAGCACCTGCTGGAGCTGTGCTCGCTGTCGGGGACGCTTCTCGCTGACCCGGACGCGGTCTACGATCCGGGGTATTACAACGACCGCCTGCTGCTGGGGCTGAAGGGGACGATGAGCGAGGCATTATGCCGAAATCCGGATAATGCCTCTTATGCGGACATCGCCGTTATGCCGACCAGGCGGCGGGAGTGCTCGGCGGGCCGTCGCGACGGACAGGTCTGTTCGGCATAATCACAGGCCGTCGAGGAACGCGAGTATGTCGTCGGTCGGCTGGTAGCGGCCGGGTGTAGTGTCCTGGGGTGCCGTCCGGGCGATCGCCCGTTCTTTAAGTGCCAGGTCAGCATGGATGTAGACCTGCGTGGTGGCCGTATTTTCGTGGCCCATCCACAGTGCGATGACCGAGGTATCGACTCCGGCGGACAGCAGCCTCATGGCCGCAGAGTGCCGCAAGACGTGGGGCGATACCTTCTTCTCGCGTAGTGCGGGGCATGTCTGCGCGGCGATCGCGGCGTACTTGGCGATCCGCCGATCCAGGGCGTCGCGGCTGAGCGGGGTGCCGCGGCGGGTGATGAACAGCGAGTCCGCGGGCAGCCCGCCGCGCTCGCCGAGCCAGGAGCGCAGGACCGTCAC
>JBAPYC010001316.1:0-2167 GCA_049284535.1 Streptosporangiaceae bacterium | reverse complement strand
AGTCAAGTGGCTGGGAAGCTCGAAGGCAAGGTCGCCTTCATCACCGGCGCGGCGCGCGGCCAGGGACGGTCGCATGCTATCCGGCTGGCGAGCGAGGGCGCGAACATCATCGCGGTCGACATCTGCGGGCAAATAGAATCCGTCGCCTACCCAATGTCCACTCCGGAGGACCTGGCCGAGACGGTCAAGGAGGTCGAGGCGCTCGACCGGCGGATCGTCGCCCGGCAGGCCGACGTCCGGGACGAGGCCGGGCTGAAGGCGGCGTTCGAGGCGGGCGTGGCCGAACTCGGCCCGGTCGACATCGTGCTCGCCAACGCGGGCATCGCGCCGATGGCGCTCGGCGAGGAGCCGCACGAGGCCTGGCAGGACGTGATCGACGTCAACCTGACCGGCGTGTTCAACACGGTGGAGACGGCTATCCCGTCGATGATCGAGCGCGGCGCGGGCGGCGCGATCGTGCTGACCAGCTCCACGGCCGGGATCAACGGGATCGGTGGCGCAGGCCGCGGCGGCCTGGGCTACACCGCCTCCAAGCATGGCGTGGTCGGGCTGATGCGCTCATATGCGAACACCCTGGCCCCGCACCGGATCCGGGTGAACTCGGTGCACCCGACCGGGGTGAACACCCCGATGGTGGTCAACGAGGTAATGCAGCAGTTCCTGGAGTCCGACCCGCAGCTGTCCAACGCGATGGCCAACGCGCTCCCGGTCGACATGGTCGAGCCGGTGGACATCTCCAACGCCATCTTGTGGCTGGTCTCCGACGACGCCCGCTATGTTACCGGCGTCACGCTGCCGGTCGACGCCGGCTTCACCAATAAGAAGTGAAGGGACGCTCATGGCGGGACGAGTAGCGGACATCATCGCGATCGACATCTGCCGCGACTACGAGGACGTGGGTTACCCGCTGGCCTCCGAGGCCGACCTGGCCGAGACGGTCAAGGCGGTCGAGGCCCTGGACCGGCGGATCGTGGCCTCGGTGGCCGACGTGCGGGACGCCGGAGCGCTGCGGACGGCGGGTCAACACGGTGCACCCGACCGGGGTGGACACCCCGATGGGCAGCGGCCTGGGCGGCCTGGAGCCGCTGACCGGCCGCGATCCCAACCTCGGTCCGATCTATATGAACACGCTGCCGGTTGAGATGGTGGACCCACGCGACATCAGTAACGCGGTGCTGTTCCTGGCCTCGGACGAGGCCCGGTACGTCACCGGCCTGGAGTTCACCGTCGACGCCGGCAACACGATCAGGTAAGGAGGCTCGCTCACCATGGCGGGACGAGTAGCAGGCAAGGTGGGCTTCGTCACGGGGGCGGCCCGCGGTCAGGGCCGGTCGCACGCGATCCGGCTGGCCCAGGAGGGCGCGGACATCATCGCCGTCGACCTGTGCAGTCAGGTGGCGACCGTGCCGTACGCGATGTCGACGCCGGACGACCTGGCCGAGACGGTCAAGGAGATCGAGGCGCTGGACCGGCGCGTCGTCGCCACCCAGGCCGACGTTAGGGACTATGGCGCGCTGAAGGCCGCGGTGGAAGACGGCGTGGCCCAGCTCGGGCGGCTGGACATCGTGGCGGCCAACGCCGGGATCTTCAGCTTCGGCACGCTGGAGGAACTCGACGACACGACCTGGCAGGACATGATCGACGTCAACCTGACCGGGGTCTGGCACGCGGCTAAGGCGGCCATCCCGCACCTGCGGGCGGCCGGCGGCGGATCGATCATCTTGACCAGTTCCACCGCCGGGCTGATGGCCATCCCGAACATCGGGCATTACACCTCGGCCAAACACGGCGTGGTCGGGCTGATGCGGACGCTGGCGCTGGAGCTGGCCCCGGACATGATCAGGGTCAACAGCGTGCACCCGACCACCGTCAACACCGACATGATCCAGAACGCGGCCACCTACGAGCTGTTCGGGGCCGACCTGCCCGAGGCCGAGCGGACTAAGGAGGTGCTCGCCGGCCGCTTCGCCGAGCTGAACGCGCTGCCCATCCCGTGGGTCGAGCCGGTCGACATCTCCAACGCGGTGCTGTGGCTGGCCTCGGACGAGTCGCGTTACGTCACCGGCATCACGCTGCCCATCGACGCGGGATCGCTCATCAAGTGAGCGAGCCCGCCGACATCAGCCTGACGGCCACCTACGATCGGGTCGCCGCCCACCTGGTCGGC
>JBAPYC010001315.1:0-61790 GCA_049284535.1 Streptosporangiaceae bacterium | reverse complement strand
CGGCGTGCATTACGTCTCTGACGTGCTCGGCGGCTGGGCGCTCGGTATCACCTGGCTGGGCATCACCGCTTTCGCCTTCGAGCTATCCCGCCAGGCCACTGGGGCGCCGGTGACCGATCCGGTGACCGAGGGCCTTGAGCCCGAGGCCCGCGCCGATCTCCAGCCAGCAGAACGGGAGACGACCATGCATCATGACCGCGCTCGCAGGTACGGCCGTATCGCTGCCGGAGTCGTGGTGATCTGGGTGCTGATTTCCGGTGCCCTCACCGGCATCGGCAAGCTGATCATGATCACCCACAATGCGAACGGCAACCTGCTCGGTGACAGCACGATCCCGCACTGGTTCGCCGCGCACCGGACGTCGGCGCTGAACCACTGGAGCGGGATCGTCAGCAACCTCGGGGCCTCTCAGGACATCCTCATCGTGGCCGTTATCACCTGTGTCGTGTTCCTCGCCGTCACCCGCCGGTGGCGGCCGGTGACCTTCCTCGCTGTGCTCATGTTCGGCGAACTGGCGGCCTTCCTGGCGATCGCCGCGGTGGTTATGCGCCCGCGCCCTGACGTTGCCCACCTCGACTCGAACCTGCCCACCTCAGCGTTCCCGTCCGGTCACATGGCCGCGACCACGTGCCTTTACGCTGGAATCGCCATCTTGGTCATCGGCCACGCCCGCCGCTGGTGG
The DNA here is from genome assembly GCA_049284535.1 of Streptosporangiaceae bacterium. Lineage (GTDB taxonomy): Bacteria > Actinomycetota > Actinomycetes > Streptosporangiales > Streptosporangiaceae > Palsa-504. The sequence continues at coordinate 61,108 of JBAPYC010001315.1, read as the reverse complement.
CGCTACCTGTTCCTGATCCCCGCGGTGGTCATGCCGGTTATGATCGCTCTGGCCCGCATGTACCGGGGCGAGCATCACCCCACCGACATCCTTGCCAGCCTGCTGTTCGCCGCGCTTTGGCTGACTGCCACCACGATGCTTATCAAGCCGAACGAGGATGCCCTCCACCGCGCGGGCCGCATATCTCTGGGGCCGCTCCGCAGGAAGGCAACCGACCACAGCCGGGAAGCCGCGCCCGCAACCCGTTAAGGTGAGACCGCAACGAGAACCACGAAAGACAGCAACCGGCGCGATGGCTGGTGTTTTCGCAGGTACAGCCTGTTCCTTACGGCGGCGGTATGGTCAACCACCCGACCCGGAGATGCCTCATGCCAGGTACCGGGCAGCAGTTCGCCTCGAGGCCCGGTAGCCGGGAGGTCTCTGCCCGCGCAGGCGCCCGCGTGGGGTACCTGGTAAGCCGAGGGTTCGCCCTAGGACGGATACGCCAATGAGCCGTGCTGCAATCGTGGTGAACCCGGCGAAGCTGGATGACGAGAAGGCATTCAGCGCGTCCGTCCGCCAGGCCATGGACGATCATGGCTGGGACCAACCGCTCTGGCTGGAGACGACACCGGAGGATCCCGGCGGGGGCAGGCTAAGTCGGCGGTGCCCGCCGGGGTCGGCCTCGTGCTCGCCTGTGGCGGTGACGGGACGGTCACCGCGTGCGCGGAAGGCGTCATCGGCACGGGGGTGCCGCTGGCGATCATCCCGATGGGGACCGGCAACCTGCTGGCCCGCAATATCGGCCTGCCGATGGACCTGGACGAGGCGCTCGCCGTCGCGCTCGGCGGCGTGCAGCACCCGATTGACGCGGGCCGGGTGAACGGGACGCTGTTCGTCGTGATGGCGGGCCTGGGCCTGGATGCCCGGATGCTGAGCGGCACCAGCGATCCGCTCAAGAAGCGCCTTGGCTGGTTCGCCTATGCGATCTCGGCGGTTCGTCACCTGGGCGACCGGCCCATGAAGGTGACCGTCAGTGCCGATGGCGGCCGGCGCCGGCGGATGCCGGCCAACACACTGATCGTCGGCAACGTGGGCCGGCTGCAAGGCGGGCTCCCGCTGCTGCCGGATGTGCGGCCCGACGACGGCATGCTGGACGCGGTCATGCTGATCGCCAGCGGCCTGACCGGATGGCTGGCGGCGGCTGCGAACATCGTGCTGCGGCGCCCGTCTCGTGGCGGGATCTACCGCATTCAGTTCACCGAGCTGCAGGTGATGCTGGACCAGGAGCAGCTGTGGGAGCGGGATGGCGAGGTCATGGGGTCGGCCCGTCGGCTCACGGTCGTGGCCCAGCCAGGTGCCCTGCTGCTGCGGATGCCTCCAGCCGCCGCCCTAACTCCGTGAGGCCACGAGCCAGCCCATAAATCCTGCTGTGCTCAAACCTTCCGCCAGCGGGCCTCGCACAGCCCGTACACACCGAAGACCACGAGGCCGAGCGCGGCAAGCATCATCAGGAACTCGCCGAACGGCTGGTTCCGCAGCGTGAGCAGCGCCTTGTCGATGCCGCCGGACTCGGACGCCTTATGGGTGACCGCCGCGTCGATCACCAGCACCCCGGCCAGGGCGAAAACCAGTCCCCGCGCAATCGTCCCGACCGTGCCGAGCAGTTCGACGACGCGGCGCGTCCTGGCGCTCATCTGCGCTGACCGCAGGTACTTCATGAACTTCCGGCGGGCGCCCTCGACGACCAGGGCGAGGCCGCAGACCACGACGATCAGCCCGGCGATGCCAACCGCCCACCGGCCGGCCGGGTGCTGCATGGCCGTGGCCGTCATATCTTGCTGCCGGCGGGACTGGCTGCTGCCCGTACCGGAGATCACCTCGAACGTCAGGCAGGCCAGGCCCGCGTAGATGACCGCCCGGGCCAGCGACTTGAGCCGGGGACCCGCACCAGGCGATGCGCCGATGACGCCGAAGACGGCCTCGCTCAGCCGCCACAGCGCGTAGGCCGCGAAACCGATGCCAAGCAGCCAGAGCGAAACCAGCCCGTAGGACTTTCCCGCGAGCAACTGCAAGGCGCCCTGCTGATCCGCCTCGCGCGAGCTCTGCCCCAGCGCGACCAGCAAGGCAACCCAGCCGACCAGCAGGTAGATGACACCACGCGCCGTCAGGCCCATCCGGGCCAGGAAGTGGGCCACCGGGCTATCCGAAGCTCGCCTGGCCATGCGGGTCGCATCAGCCGCCGATGCAGAATGCATACCTGTCTCTACCTCCGCATTAGCTGGGCAAACGTCACCGGTCACAGGCTCACGCATCCTCCGGCGCCCAGGCCGTCCGCATCCAGGCGCGGCGCCATAGGGCTGCGGATAAGTCCCGGGTCCGCAGCCGAATCGTGCCGCGTCCGCCGGGGCGCAGTCAGCTGGAGGAACCTGCCCGCGGTCACGGTCTCGCCCCGGCTTTGGTCATCACGCCGTACAGGTGGCCGACCTGAAGCCGCACGACAACCGCCTGGCCGCGATCAAGTCCGCGAAGACCGCGTCGCGTCTTGCTCGTCGTAGAAAGCCTCATGCATCGCCAGGAGCTCGCGGCACGCATTATCGCCGAGGGTCGTAACCAGCCGGGCGACCCTGCACGACCTGCGAGGAAAGCCCAGATCTCGTGGCCCGTCTCTGGGCATAGCGGGGGCTGACCGAAGCGCGACCGGAAACGATCATGTGACCAGGAAAGTGTCCGAGGGGGGACTGCACCAAAAAGCCCATGGCTGCTTTCGGCGGAGTTCTCGCTGGTGTAATAGCGGTGAGTAGACGGGCAAGACGGTGGAGCGGAGTCGCCCGCCTGCCACGGAATGCAAGTGAAGGGTGACTTGATTCTGACCCAGGTTGTCTCCGCGGCGTGGCCGGGCAGTTTCCCGGGCGCGTCGCGTCACGCGGGCGCCGGACGACCGGGAAGCGCAGTCTGAGCTGGGTGGCTTACGAGCGGATTACCATCGACCCGAACCGGATGAGCGGCCTGCCGTGCATCCGGGATACGCGGGTGACGGCGAGCGCGGTCCTGGGGCAGCTTGCTGCCGGGCTGACTTCCGTACCTGGACCGGGTGGATGTCCTGGCCGCGCTGGAGTACGCCGCGGCGGCCGTGCAAGAACGTGAACTCCCGCTGGCCAGTCCGCCTAGCCGTCGTGCGTCTTCTTATCGACGCCAACCCGTCGCCCAAGGTTGCCGTGCCCTGGGCAAGTCGGGGTCCGAGGCTGCTCACGTCGGTGATGTGGGCCTGCTGACTGCGGCTGACCGCACCAGCCTGGAGGACGCGGCGGCCAACGATCTGGTGATAGTTTCCGCTGACACCGACTTCGGCGAGATGCTCGGCTTCGCGGACACGATCTTCGGCCAGACGCCGGGGAGCTGACGGGTTACTCCCGGCCGCCACGGCCTTCCGGCGGTCGCGCGGCGGCGAGTAGGTTAATGTCATGGCGAGCCGGATCGTGCTGTACGGCGCCACCGGCTACACGGGCGCGCTGACCGCGCAGGCGCTGGTCGCCGGCGGGGTGCGCTTGGTCCTGGCGGGCCGCGACCAGGGTCGGCTGTCGGCGCTGGCCGCCCGGCTGGCGCAGGCGGGCGGCGGGACCGAGCCTGAGACGGCGGTCGTCGACGCCGAACGGCCCGGGCCGCTGCGGGACCTGCTCGGGCCCGGTGACGTGCTGGTGTCCACCGCGGGGCCGTTCCTGCAAGTCGGGCGACCGATCGTGGCCGCCGCGGTTGATGCCGGCGCGGTTTACCTGGACTCCGCCGGCGAGCCGCCGTTCATCCGCCAGGTGTTCGAGGATTTCGGTCCGCTGGCGGAACGGACCGGCGCGGTGCTGCTGACCGCATTCGGCTACGACTTCGTGCCGGGGAACCTGGCCGGGGCGCTCGCGCTCGACGCGGCCGGGCCCCGCGCGGCCCGGGTCCGAGTCGGCTATTTCGTGAGCGGTGACCTCCGGCGGTCAGCGAGCGCCGGGACCCGCGCGTCAATGCTCGGCGTGCTGCTCGAGCCCGGGTACGCCTTCCGCGGCGGGCGCATCGTGTCCGAGCGCACCTCGGCCCACGTCGCATCGTTCACCATCGATGGCAAGGCGCGAGAGGCGGTGTCGCTGGGCGCGGCCGAGCATTTCGCGCTGCCCCGGCTTCGGCCGACGGCGGGGACCGGCGACGGCCAGGAGATCACTGACGTGGACGTCTACCTCGGCTGGTTCGGCCGTGCGAGCAGAGCCGTCAGCTACGCCTCCGTGCTCAACGCGCCGATGGGCCACCTGCCCGGGGCGCGCGGGGCGCTTGCAGCCGCGGCTCGGCGGGTGCAGCGCGGCCGGGTCACGCCGGGCAATCCCAGCCCCGTCCGCTCGGACGTGGTGGCCGTCGCGGCCGATGCCGACGGCGAGGATCTGGCCGCGATCCGTCTGACCGGCGCGGATCCGTACTCGTTCACGGCCCAGATACTGGGCTGGGCGGCGGGCAAGGCGGCCGCCGACGGCGTTCGCTCCGCCGACGGCACCCCGCTTGCGGGCGCGCTCGGGCCGGTTGAAGCCTTCGGCATCGCCCCGCTCGAAGCCGCCTGCGCCGAGGCTGGATTCCGGCGCGGGCGGGCCGGCTAAGAGCCCGTAGCCGGGACGTAACAGCAGGTCAGCAGCGGACGCGGGGGCTTAATTGTGAGGAGGGAGTGCACCAAGAAGCCCGGGATCTTGGTGACGAAGCCGTTGGCGGGTCACGGCGGAGTGACGGGCTTGCGGAAGCCGACGTTGCAACAGCAGCCGGGCAGCGCCCGGCATGCGTGATCTGTGGGACTGAACGAGAGCTAATGTTACCGTTCCGCAACCTGGACCCGACTTGAACCCCTATAGCTCTGACCTGCATAGATGTCATATGGGCAGCTAGAGCGAAATGCATATTCCCAGGTCACAGGCTTGTTATGTGTGTCCGAGGAGCGAGTCGCAACTTACGTACATGATCGACATCGCTCTGACCAAGGAGTTTGCGCTTGCCACGAGTGACGTGTGGTGAGCGGCGCGGATCGGGGCGGCGCTCGCGGCAAATGCCTACGAGTGGTCCGGCGACACCGGGAACCGAGTGCGCTCGGATAGCAGGTCGCGTGCGCGGGGAGGAAGTTCCGCGCCGACCTCTGCGGCGAAGCTGAGGTAGGCCGGATGACCGGGCAGCTCCTTCAGGGACTGAGTGACCAGTGCCGCAGCCTGGGTGCGTTCTCCGCGACGCTCAGCGATGCGGGCGCGCAGAAAGGTGAGTTCCGGCCCGGCCAGTCCCGGGCTCGCGGCGAGTCGGCCGAGGAGCTCGTCTTCGGGGCCCGCCCCGAAGTGGTCAAGCAGCAGCTCATGCCAGCCTGCGAGGTTCTTGGCGCGCTCTTGGCGCCGGTAGCGGGACTCGTCGAAATCGGAACTTCCGTACATGATGCGCGATCGCTTCGGGGCCGTCCGTCCGGCCGCATCTAGCGCCGCCAGGTAGGCCTCGGCAAACGTCCGCCACATGTCCGGCGTGGTGAGCAGCCGCGCAAGCAGGACACCCAGGGCGGTCTCCTTTTCCGGCACCTGGCCGTAGCCTCGCCGGGTCCAGCCGTAAGCCGCCTCCCAGCGGATGAGCTGTTCGGGAACGCGCTGGGCGAAGGCCGTGAAGCCGTCGTGACGGAGCACCGACTCCCACAGCACGGCGACAGCGTCCGACACCACGAATTTCGCGGCCTCCACCGGGTCATCGGAGTGGAAGTAGTCATAACTCTTCGTTTCGCAGGCAAGGTCAACTATCTCCGCGACGGCTTGCTGCGCTGGCCCTGGATTGTCGGCTTGAAGCGCCGCCAGTGCTTCGTCCGCCAGCCGACGGAACGTGAGTCGCCACCTGGACCGCTCGGTGTGGTGCACCCGGCGGTCCCCGGCCATGTATGCACCGTCCCTCGCCAGCTTGACGAACGCCGTTACCTCATTCAGCACCGTGTCCGGTGCAGGCACTTCCTTCTTCGGCTTCACCTTCAGCTGGTCCGGCGGGCGCAGCTCGTCCTCGATGCGCTCGCGGAGCCGGGCGTCTCCCCGCCAGTAGAGGGTCCACAAGATCTTGCGGAGGCGAGTTTCGTCACTCGGCGCCATCGTGGCGTAAAACCCGTCACGGTTCATCCGGTTCGCGACCATGACGACTCATGGTAGGCGAGAGGCAGGTCAAGCAAATCGCAAACCGCGAGCCAGCCCCCGTGGGCGGCTGTGGATGCGCTGAACGAGTCGGCAGCTTTCAGGCGATCGGGTAGGCCATTGTCTGGACGGCTCCGTTGAACCGCTCGGCGCGGAACGCGGAGTCATCACCAAGGTGGAAGTAGACGTGCCCCTCGAGCGTGCCGTCGGCGTTGAGCGCGGCCCAGCCGCGACCGCTTACCTCGTCGCCCTCGTCAGAACCTTGCCACGAGAACTCGACCCCTGGCCTGCCATCACGATCCGCGTCGCGGTAGTCAAGCTCTCCCGTCACTACGATGAAACCCAGGTCGCCGAGGCCGTCCTCACCGAATTCGATGAAGCCGGGCTGGACTAGGTCGACGGCCTCCTGATCCCATTTGTCCATCTCCGTGATACGCCACCGGCCTGTGATGCTCGTACTCTCGGGCACGCAATGACACTAGCGGCTCCAAGGGCCACACGGCCGGGGAATTCCCTTCCGGTCCCGGGAAGTCAGCGATCTCCGAACACCACCGTCAGCGGAACGGCTCCGTCCAGAATCAACACGCGGTGGCGTGTCGTGCAACCAGATGCCGACGGCAGGTCAGCTGAGCCGGTACTCCGCAAATCTGCAGCTTGACCCTGTCCTTGCCAACCCTGGCAGTCGACCTTCTGCGCTTCCCAACGGTCTGAGCCACCAAGGCCAAGAACCCGCAGGCAGCCAGCTTAAATAACAAGCTAAGACAGCGAGGTCAACTTTTAGGGCTGGCTGGCGGGATATAAACGCGTCCCTTGTTTTCCCCCCGCTGGCCGAGCTTCCCAGCTGAGACGAGGCGCCGTAGCAACCGGTTGGCCTGGTCCGGACTGAGGCCGCACAATTCGGCGGCCTCGTTCCGAGTTATCTGACCGTGGGCTTTCACGTACTGGATGACCATCTGTTCTTGCTGCAAGGGTTCGAAGCCGTGTACCCGGACGTAGCCGGACGGGGCATCGAGCACGCGGTAGACGGCGGCGGACAGGTGCCAGCTTCTGGCTTTGCCGTCGCCCCGTGCCTGGACCCAGCTGCGTTCCACCATCCGGGTGAGCAGGTTCCTTGTCTCGGCGTCTGTCCGCTGCACGATGGCAGCGAGTTCCGCGGTTGTCATCTGCCGCTCGCGCAGCAATTCTGCGAGAACCTGTAGTTCCTGGACACGAAGTGGAGCCCCTTGCTGGTTCTCCTGCTCTAGGACCCACTTGGTCATGGACATATTCGCCGGGCCGCCGGGGAGGATGGCCACGACGTGATCATCGGATGTCCTGCCGTAGTCGGGCGCCGGGCGGCCCACGCGGAGTTGCTCGGCGAACATCCGGTTGACGCCCCTGCCCGTCCTTTCGACGAGACCCACCCTCTTAAAGGCATCGGCAAGCAGTGGGCTGCGCGGGTGAGGTGGAGCGACGAGCAGGTTGTTCACGCGTATTCCTGCGGGGAAGCCGCCAGGGCTGGAGATCTCAAGCTGGTCCTCGCTCCATTGGGCGTGCACGGCTCCGCGCCTCGTGTAGTCGCGGTGGACCAGGGCGTTTGCCAAGGCTTCCCGGAAGGCCGTTTCCGAGTAGGCCGGGACCGCCACGCGAAGCATCCCGAAATCCGCCTCCGCCTCGCTGTTACGAGCCCTGAACCGGGTGAGCATCTCTTCGGCCAGCCTCAGGAGTGGGTGGGGCATGAAGTCATTGACTTCGACCTCGAGCCCGCGCGTTACCTGGAAGGCTGCCTCGTGAGTGGGCAGGAATCGCCGGATCGCGTCCACCTTCCCGAACAACAGCAGCGCACCAGTCGTCACCTCGGCGTCGTGCCGTGTAAAGCCCAACGCGCTCGTGATCTCGCGATCCGCCAGCGTGCCGAGGATTCGGTCGGCGCCCCCGCTTGCGCTTCCCGCCATCTGCCTGAGCCGCTCGAACTCAAGTGGATCAAGATCTGACCACTCCGCCCCGCTGATGCGCAGCGCTGCCCAGTCCACCGCGCCGCGGTCAACCTCGTGAGCGAGCATCTCGTGAGCGTGATAGGGCAGGCACTTCGGGCTCCCGTCACCTGCCAATGCCCGTCGCACATACGTGCCCCGCGTAGTGCCGACAACGCGGGGGCTGACCGGGACATCGACTGCCAGGACTTCCTGCCCCGCCACCTCGACGACAGCCGCAGATACCGGCAACGGTGGTTGCGTCAGGTTCGCGACCAGGGCTTGTACGCGGAGGGGGTCCGTCCGCCCGGCCTCATGTCTCGGCCGAGCGCCGGTGACGGTTCCATCGTCCTCAACCCCGACGAGCAGAAGCCCCCCGGCGCCGTTCGCCAGGCAGACCACCGCCTCAACTAGGTCTCGGTCTTTCAGCGGTGTGTGGCTCTCACCCCTGAACTCAACCTCGAACGACTCACCCGCGGCGATGCAACGGGCAACACGTTCAAGCAGGCCTTGGTCAGGCCCCGGTCCGGTCTGCACGACGCCTCCAGCTAGCTTATCCGTGAAGATATCCGCGGCTTGCAGTCAGCGTAGCAGTCCTGCGTGATATATATCCGCGAGCGCGGATATCCGCAGCGGCTAGCGGCGGCGCGCTTACTGGGCTCTTGGCCTGAGCCCGGTCAATGCGAGTTCGATGGCGACCTCTGGCTACCTATAGCATCGCCGCCACTTGGGTCATCCACGTCGGGTCCGTGGCCGTCAAGCTTGAGCTGACCGTGAACGCCGACGGCCGTCCCTGTAGAGGTGGAGGCTATCCCGCTCCACAGTATGCCGTGAATCCCTGCATCCCTGTAGCCGCCCGGGTTCGCTCAGGTCCGGCGAGGGTGATGACGCAAGCATGTACGTAGGAGTGTGTCAGAGAGGGAGTTAAACCCTCACGGTCGTGAGCTGCGGTTTTGCTGGCATAGCAATATCGGATGAAAATAATCGCAGCTCAAGGACTTGTATTCGTGTCCGAGGGGCGACACGCACCTTACCTACATGATCAACATCGCTCTGGCCACGGAGTTTGCCATTCCTGCTGGCGGTGCGCGATGACTGGGGTAGATCAAATCATCAGTGGTCTACCGCGGGCGCGGTGCCGGCGGCGGTCGCGTCCTATGAGCACGCTTACGCTCTCGTTCGGGCGTACAGGGAGACCTGGGTGGTGGTCGGCCCGGCTGGTTCGCTGATTTGGACAGGCCACCACCGGCACTTCCCTCCTCACCATCTTCTGGCTGAGCAGGCCTTACTAACCGCGACGACCGTGCGTCGATCACCCTCCCGAGGAGATCGGCAACTGCGACCAGAAACTAGCCCGGTACCGCGCGGCGCTCGACTCCGGAGCGGACCCCGCCGTGGGCGGCCAGTGGATCACCGAGACCCAGGCCCGCAAGCTAGCCGCCGACGCCCGCCCGCGCGCCGCCACCCCAGCATACGCGCGCAGGCGCCGACGGGCCGTGGGATACGAGGCCGGCACCACGCCGGCCTCCTCCAGGCCGCGGGTGCTGTCTAGCTTGCTGGTGGGCTCGATGATCCGCGCCAGCACCATGTCGCGGAACACCTCATCCCCGCCCGTCGCCTCCTCTAGCGGATCCCGGGGGACAAAGTGACAACCACTAAGTGGGTGTCATGCCCATTCAGTGGGTTTCTGACGATTGACAAGAGGCCTCGAAGGGTTCAAAGTAATAACCATCAGGTGGGTGTCATGCCCATTCAGTGGGAGTTCTGACGGTCGAACGGGCTGATCTCAGCGCGGCATGGCGGAGCCCCGCGTTCGTCCGTGAGGGGGAGTGATGACTATGGCGGAGATCGCGACGCCGGTGGTTTCAAGCGACAGTGCCGTGGGCCGAGCGTGGGACGATGACGTGATGGAGGGGATCCCCGCGGCCGGCGAGCCGAACTCCGTGCAGGTGGTCGACAGGGTTACCCGCATCCTCGACTGCTTCAGCGTCGGCAGCCCCCGGCTGCGGGCCGTCGATGTCGCGGCTCGTACTGGTCTGCCGAACTCGACCGTGTCCCGGCTGCTGCGGACCTTGGTCGACCGTAACATCCTGCAGCGCGAGGGTGCCCTTTACAGCATCGGGCTGCGGGTCACGGCATGGTCCGCTGCTGCCAATGCGGGCTCTGACCTGCTGGTCACGGCGGGCCCGCTGCTGACCCGGCTGCGGGACACGTCCGGCGAGAGCTGCGGCCTTTACGTGCGGCAGGGCACCACCAGGGTCTCGGTGTTCCAGGTGGAGTCGCAGAAGTCGATTGTGTACCGCGGATATGTCGGCCAGGTAATGCCGCTGAGTGCGGGCGCGGCGGGGAAGGTGTTCATGGCCTTCGACCCAGCGGCGCACGCGGCGGTGCTAAACGAGGGGCTGACCGGGTTCACCGAGTACTCGATCACGAGTCCTGAAGCGCTGGCCGAGGAACTTGCCGTAGTCCGTGAGCGCGGCTGGGCTTTCTCCGGGCAAGAGCGCGAGGAAGGCCTGAACTCGCTGGCAGCGCCGGTCTTCGGTGCTACCGGGCAGATCGTGGCGTCCGTAGCAGTCGGGGGACCTTCTTTCCGGCTAACCGATGCCCGGGCGAAGGCCCTGGCAGCAGACGTTACCGACTGCACGCGGCAGATTTCTTCCGCCATGCACTGGGCCGGCTAGCCGTTCCTGCTGTTTCGCCCTGAGGACGCCTTCCGGCGTGCCTCAGCACGTCCTTCGTCCGAGAGGCAGGCTCTCTTGATCAATTCTTTCGCGCGGCAACTGGGTGGACTTCTCGCCGAGCGCTCCGCTCCGATCGCACCGGGCGTCTTCGACGGCGTCTCGGCGAAACTCACCGCCGCGGCTGGATTCCGTGTCGCCTACATGTCCGGAGCGGCCGCCGCCGCCACGGTGACCGGGCTGCCGGATATCGGCCTGGCGACTCAGACGGAGCTGGTGAACCAGGTGGCACTGCTGTCCCGCTGCCTGGACATCCCGCTGGTCGCGGACGCCGACACCGGGTTCGGGGATGTCACCCATGCCTACCGGACGGTCCAGCTGTACGAGCGGGCCGGCGCGGCGGCGATTCAGCTGGAGGACCAGGAGTTCCCTAAGCGCTGCGGCCACCTGGCCAGCAAGCGCGTGGTACCGGCCGAGGAATTCGCCCGCAAAGTCGAGGCGGCTATCGAGGCGCGCCGTGACCCGGACACGGTGATCATCGCCAGGACCGACGCGCGGGCCTGCCTTGGCTTCGAAGAAGCGGTCCGCCGCATTAACCTCTACGCCGAGGCGGGAGCGGACATGGTCTTCCTCGAGGCCCCGCAATCGGTGGAGGAAGTGCTCGCAGTGCCTGGCGCGGTCAGGGCACCTGCGCTGTTCAATCATGTCACCCGCGGCAAGACGCCTCCCGTCACCCTCGACCAGCTCCGCGTGGCCCGCTACGCGCTGGTCATCATGCCGGGGCTGAACAGCGGCAGCGCCGCGCGCGCCATGCGGGCAGCGCTGGCCCGCGCGGCCCGCGGCGACCTCACGTCGGACGACCAGGACTCCCCGCAGGAGAAGTTCGCGGCTCTTGGCCTCGACTTCTGGGAGGACCTCCGCGGCCGCTACGAAACGGAGGCGAGGTAGGCCATGGCCGACACACTGATCGTGAAGATCCTCCGCAACCGCTCCGGTGGCACCCCGCTTCAGGCGGGCGACATCGCCGTTTGCGACGTCGATCTCGCGGCCATCATCGACATCCAGTTCAGCCACGACCGTTTTGGCGACATCACCGCCATCCATGACCCCGACCGCGTCGCGATCGTGATGGATCACGCCGTACCCGCCCCCTCCATCAGGGACGCGGAATCGGGGAAGAAGGCGCGGGCCTTCGCTGCCGCCTACGGCATCACGAAATTCTTCGATGTCGGAAGGCACGGCATCGTGCACCAGGTGCTCGCCGAGCAGGGCCTCGTCCAGCCGGGGATGGTGGTGGCCTGCACCGACTCACACACCTGCGCCGCGGGCGCGGTGGGCGCAGCCGCCCGCGGGCTCGGGCCCGCCGAGGTGCTGCAGATCGTCTGCACCGGCCGCACCTGGTATCAGGTCCCCCCCACCGTGCGGTACGAGCTCACTGGCGCCCCGCACGAGTGGGTCAACGGCAAGGACGTGTTCCTGCACGTCGCTGCGGAATACGGGGCCGCGACCAGCCAGTGTGTGGAGTTCGGCGGGCCGGGCCTGGGCCAGCTGCCGATGACGGACCGAAGGACAATCGCGACCCAGGGGGCGGAGATCGGCGCCGACTTTACGCTGTTCCCCGCCGACGACATCTGCCTGGACTACGTACGCGCCGCGGCGCCGGATGCCGACCTGTCCCCGCTGGCCGCCGATCGCGGCGCCGAGTACGCGGACGTCCGTCCGCTGGACCTCGGACGCGTCTCGCCGATGGTCGCGCTGCCCGGTACGGTGATCAACAACGCCGGACCAGTGGAGCAGCTTGCCGGGACCAGGGTCGACCAGGCTTTCATCGGCTCGTGCGCCAACGGCCAGCTGGCGGACCTAGAAATCGCAGCGCGAATCCTGCGGGGACGGCAGGTGGCGTCCACGACCAGGCTGATCGTGACGCCCGCCAGTCAGCGCATCTACCAGCAGGCTTCTCGTCTCGGCTACCTGGCTGACCTCGCGGAGGCCGGCGCGACCATCACGAACCCCACCTGCGGAGCCTGCTTCGGCTACCACATGGGGCTGGTCGCGGCCGGCGAGACCTGCATCACCGCAAGCACCCGCAACTTCCGCGGCCGGATGGGGAGCCCCGACGCTTCCATTTTCATGGCGTCGCCGGCGACGGTCGCGGCGTCGGCGCTCCGAGGCGCAATAGCCGACGTTCGCGAGCTTGAAGGGATTCCCGCGTGAGCATGTCCGCCACCGGCCGGGCCTGGGTTTTCGGCGACGAAGTCAACACCGACGACATGTACCCGGGGTTCGCCATGCGGCTGCCCATGGCGGAGGCCGCCACGCACATGTTCAGCGCGTCACGTCCCGGCTGGCCCGCGCTGGTCCGGCCCGGCGACATCGTGGTGGGCGGGCGCAACTTCGGCCTGGGCTCCAGCCGGCCGGTCCCGCTGCTCTTCAAGGAACTCGGCATCGCGGGTTTGGTAGCGGAACAGTTCAACTCGCTGTTCTACCGCAACTGCATCAACTACGGGCTGCTCGCGCTGACCGTCCCCGGTGCCCGTGAGCTGATCACCGAGGGGGACCAGGTCTGTCTCGACACCGAAGCCGGGAGGCTGGTCAACGAGACGACGGGCGCCACCGCCCAGGCGGTGCCGCTCCCCGGGTTCCTGCGCGAAATCGTCGCCGCCGGCGGCATTTTCCCCCAGCTCGAAGCTAGCGGCCGGCTGCGCCCGGCCACCGAACACTGAACGGCACACGCGAAGCGGCAGGTATCTCGATGAGCACTGACAGCGAAGCGGCTTCAGCCCCGGCCTGCCCATCCGGGCCGACCGGGAGGCTTGCCACCTGGCTGGCGGAAGTCGCCGCCAAAGACATACTGGAGGGGGTGCGCGAGCGGCCCACGGCCCACGCGCACACCGTCGAGGTCAACGAACCTATAGTTGCTCGAAGCGTGTGTGGACACCTTCGGCTCGTGTCCACGGCAGAGAACGAGGCGATTGTCATGCGCCGCGCCCAGGAACGTCGTCCTAGTACGCGGCGCGGTCGTGGAGCAGCACCGCCGGGTCCGCGATCATGAACCGGCCGAGCTCCAGCCCGGCCGACCCTGGGCACACCCCCCTCCTCCTCGGCCGTGAGACAGAACGGCGCGCGATAGACGCTGTCCTTGACGCGGCCAGGAACCGGATGAGCCGGACCTTGGTGCTGCGCGGTGAACCGGGTATGGGTAAGACCGCCCTGATCAGCTATGCCGCCAGAGCCACGGACCTAACTCGGCTTTCTGTCGCTGGTGTGGAGGCCGAGTCGAATTTCGCGTTTGCCGGGCTGCACCGCCTGGTCTCGCCGCTTCTGCACAATGCGAGGAACCTGCCGCAGAGTCAGCGCACCGCGCTGGAGGTGGCCTTCGGCCTGGCCACTGGGCCTCGCCCCGACCAGTACCTCTTCGCCCTGGCCGTGCTCACGCTGCTCGCGGGGGAGGCAGGCGATCATGGCCTACTCTGCCTGGTAGACGATGCTCAGTGGCTGGATATGGAGTCGGTCAGTGCCCTGGGAATCGTCGCCAGGCGGCTGCACGCCGATGGGATCGCGATCCTGGTCGGGCTGCGGGATTCCGGCGATCGGACCAGTTGCCTCAACGATCTTGACAACCTGGAGGTGGCGCACCTTCGCGACGAGGACGCCCAGGCGCTGCTGGCCCACTGGGTCGGCCGCGCCCTAGACCCGCTGGTGACCAGGCGGATCATCGACGAGACGCAGGGGTGCCCGCTGGCTTTGCTGGAGCTCGCGCGAGACCTCACCGATGCAGAGCTTGAGTGGCTCGCTCTCGCCCCGCAGCCGCTCCCCTTGGGGCGTCGGCTTGAGACGCATTTCCTCCGGCGGGTCCGGCTGCTGCCTGCGGCCACGCAGATTCTCCTGCTCATCGGTGCCGCCGACGCCTCGGGGGACGAGGCCCTGCTCCACCGGGCGGCGCTGGCCCTCGACGTACCCGCTGACGCGGACGCGCCAGCGGTCGACGTCGGCCTGCTTGACAGGCAGGTATGGCTTCGGTTTCGTCACCCGCTGGTCCGGTCTGCGGTGTACAACGGCGCGTCCACGGCTCAGCGCCGTCAGGTCCATGCGGCGCTCGCTGCCGCGACCAGCCGTGGCACGGCTCCTGACCGATACGCATGGCACCGTTCCGCGGCGTCGGCCGGTCCGGATGGCACCGTCGCGGCCGAACTTGAGCTCGCCGCGGGCTTCGTGCGTGACCGGGGCGGCCGGGCAACCGAGGTGATCTTCCTCGCCCGCGCCGGAGAGCTGAGCCCCGATCGCGGCGACCGGGCACGCCGGCTGCTCAACGCCGCGCAGGCGGCGATCCCCGCCGGGCTCATGCAACAGGCGTCCCGCCTGATTGAGGAGGTCACTGCCATCGCCGCCACGCCGGCGCTGAGGGCAGAAGCGCAGCGGGTACAAGCCACCCTCGACCTGCTCTACGGCAGGATCGGTGACACTGCCGCCCGCTATCTCGCTGCGGCGCGGACTGCTGAATCAGCCGATGCCCACCTGGCTCGTGATATCTACACCGATGCCATTCAGGCCGCGCTGGGTTCGGCCCAGCTCACCCGACGGACGTCGCCTGCGGAAATCGCGCGCGCGGTGCTGGCCCTGCCGCGCAGTGCTACACCCTACCCGTCAGACCTGCTCCGCGATGCCCTGGCGACCAGGGTCGGCGTCGGCTATATGCCAGCCGTATCGCTGCTGCGGTCCGCGGTCGACTCGATCCGCGAGGCGGACCCCGCCATGCTGGAGGGGACGATGTTCCTGGCCCAGGGCAGTTATGCGGCCCTGGAACTGTGGGATCTGGACGCTGCGCGCGAGATCCTCACCAAGCTGGCTGCCTGCCATCGCGCCAGGGGCGAGCTGAATATGCTGCGCATGGAGATGTGCGGTCTGTGCATCGTCCAGGTATGGGCCGGTGATTTCGGCGCCGCGGCGGCGAGCCGCGCCGAACTGCTCTCGATCAGTGCTGCGATAGATGGCGGGCCAGGCTCCCAAATCTGGCAGGCGTTTACCTCCGAGCTTCCTGCCTGGCAAGGACGTGATGAAGAGGCGCGGGACGCCATAGCCCTGCTAACCGGTGAGCTGACCGAGAATCTGGGAATGGGGCAGGCTATCAACATGGGCCTGCTCACCTCAGCGTCACTGGCCGCGGCCCGTGGCCAGTACGAGGAGGCGCTTTCGGCGTCATGGCTGCTGTTTAACCGTGACTTCCCGCCGAACCAGCTGTGCCTGCCAGGTCTGGTTGAGGCCGCCGTTTACGTCGGCGACAACGCGAAGGCACAGACGGGCCTGGCCCGACTTGAGGAACGCGCGACCGCCAGCAAACAGGCATGGGGACTAGGTCTGCTGGCCCGGTCACGTGCCCTAGTCGCCGACGGGCAGCAGTCCGAGCCGTTTTTCACCCAAGCCGTGCGGCTGCTTGCCGAAGCGGGGGTCCGGACAGATCTCGCCCGCAGCCATCTGCTTTACGGCGAGTGGTTGCGCCGACGGAAGCGGAGGTCGGATGCCCGCCAGGAACTGCAGACTGCCTTTGACATGTTCTCCCAGATGGGCGCGCATGCCTTCGCCGACCGGACTCGCCGAGAACTGGAGGCGACCGGCGTGCGCGCCCAGGCAACCGCCCCCACTCACACCACAGAGCTGACGCCGCGCGAAGACCAGGTCGCTCGCCTAGCCCGCCAGGGCGACACAGATGCGCAGATCGCTATGAGGCTGTTCCTGAGCGCGAATACCGTCGACTATCACCTGCGCAAGGTCTACCGGAAACTGGGCATCAATTCCCGGCGGGACCTGCGCAGCGTCCTGCCGTTATCCTCTCCGCAGCACGACCACGATCCGCCTGAACCCCAGGCCTGGCAAGTCAGCGATATGTCCAGGTTCAGCAGCTCGGTCACCAGGTTGGGATCCCCTTCGGCATGGAACAACGCCGAGATCGGCCACAGCGGGGCCGGGTAGTCATCTCGCAGGTGCCGGCACGCATAGCCGCAGGTCTGACCGGACTACGCGTCACCGCTGTCCAGTGCCTACGCGCGAAGCGTGATGCGAACGCCTCCGCCGCTGGAGATGCTCAGTTTGCCGGTCACAGCGGCCGGGCGTCTGAGCAGGGACCAGGCCCCGAATCTACGGAGGTTACGGATATGCCTTCCGTCACGGTAGGGAAAGAGAACTCGGCTCCCGTCGACATCTATTACGAAGACCACGGCTCCGGGAGTACGGTCGTCCTGATCCACGGCTTCCCGCTCAGCGGAAGGGCATGGGAGCGGCAAGAGCGCGCCCTGGTCGAGGCCGGACATCGCGTGATCACCTACGACCGGCGCGGATTCGGCAAGTCCAGCCAGCCCTCGTGCGGTTATGACTACGACACGTTCGCTGCCGACTTGAACAGCCTCATCAACGCCCTAGGTCTGTATGACTTCGATATCGCCGGACACTCCATGGGCGGTGGCGAGATCGTCCGCTACCTTGGCAGGTACGGATCGGAGCGTGTGCGGCGAGCGGCGATAGTCGCCGGTGTTACTCCTTACCTGCTGCAGACCCCGGACACTCCCCACGGCGTGCCCCAGGAGATCTTCGACGAGACCGAGGCGGGGCTCACGGCGGATCGCCTCGCGTACTTCACCACATGGAACGAGAACTTCTACAACCTCGACGAGAACCTGGGGCGCCGGATCAGCGAGGAAGCTGTCCGTGATGCCTGGCACACCGCCGTCGCCGCCTCGCCGGCGGGAACCATCGCCTGCGTCGCGACCTGGCACACCGACTTCCGGATGGACCTGCCGAAGATCGACATCCCAGTGCTCGTCATGCACGGGAGCGCGGACCGGATCCTGCCGATCGAGGCATGCGGGTCGCCGACGCACGAGCAGATCAGCAGTAGCGAATATGTCGTCATAGACGGCGCTCCGCATGGTCTGTGCTGGACGCACGCGGATGAGGTCAACGTCGAGCTGGTGCGGTTCTTCAGTAATTCATATGACATACCCGACTACGTACACCGCTAAGGAGACGACCATGTCCGAGCAGACCCAGAATGCTGGCGCATCCGAGCAGAGCGCAGGCCGCGCCGGGAAGCGGGTGGGCCGGGTAAGCGAGCTGACCGTCATCGCCCCGTTCAAGCCGGGAGGCGCGGAGCGCCTCCGCGCGAAATTCGCCGCGAACCCCGGGGCCTTCCACGCCGCCGCGAAGGTGGGCACGCTGCACAACTCCCGCTTCGTCATCATCGACAATGACACCAGGCTGCTGTTCGCCACCGCCTACGACGGCGACTGGGATCCCTACATCAACGACTTCGCCCGGCTCATCCCCGAGGTAATGGACGAGTTCTTCGGCGACCTCGAGGGCTGGCCGGGCATCCATGACCCCTCGGTGAAGGACTACATCGCCGACCACCAGATCACGGCCGACTTCTGGTACGTCGCGTCTCCCGACGCGACGGTGAACGACGTGATCAGGGGCCAGCGGATTACCAAGGCATTCGACGAGCTGCTCGACGCGGCGCAGCAGTGAGGGGAGAGGTTGATGTCTGACCACTTCTCCGGGCCGCGGGCCCTGGCGGAACCTCACGGCGACATCACCGACGTCTATGCCTTTCCCGGTCCCGGGCAGCCGGGACGTCTGGTGCTTGCCATGAACGTCCACCCGACCGCTCCTGGCGACGCTTCCTTCTCCGAGGCGCTGATTTTCCAGATTCGCGTCCGGCCGGTGACCATCGCCGGGCCAGGCTCGAAGGCGCCCTTCGTGGTCGGCGAGAACGAGTTCAGCTTCCGTTTCAGCTTCGCAGCGGCCACGAGCCGCGCGTCCGGTGGCCGGCCACGTCAGCACGGCAGTTGCGTGCTGCCGGATGGCACGCGGGTGAACGTCACCGTCGATGAGGAGACCTGCACCGGGGACGGGACACGGGTCTTCGCCGGGCTGCGCTCTGACCCGTTCATATTCGATCTGGCGGCATGGCACAAGATGATTTCTACCCGGCAGGTAGCGTTCGCCGACGCCGGCGTCAACACCACCGACGGCCGCAATGTCCTCTCGGTGGTCGTCGACATCGACTGGGCGGCCACGCTCGGACCGGGCCCGCTCTTCGCGGTCGTCGGTGAGACGCTGGTCAGCAGCAAGCTGCCGGTTCGTCTCGAACGCGTTGGCCGCCCGGAGATCAAGAACATCACCATGGGCATGAAGGACTTCGACACCGTGAACCGCGACCTGGACGTCCGGGACCTCTACAACGCCGAAGACGCCTTCCACCTTGGCCATGGCTACCTGGGCGCCTACCGCGCCAGGCTGAACGCCAACCTTGCCTTCTGGGACAGCCTGGACGGTGAAACCGCGTGGCCGCCGGACGAAGACGGGACCCATCCGCTGACCGAACTGCTGCTCCAGGACTTTCTGATCGTGGACGCTTCAAAACCGTACACGCAGCAGAGCTACTTCGACATCGAAGAGGCCATCTTGCAGGGTCGCACGCATACCAGCTACGGAGGCCGGTCCCTGAACGACAATTTCATCGACACCATGTACACCATCCTCATCAACGGCGGAGCCGGCCCACGGATCCATCAGGGCGTCGACCGGGCGGCAGTGCCAGCAGCAGAGGTGTTCCCTTACCTCGCGCCGCCCACTTCGTTGCCCGCCGCCGCAGCCCCGGATGCGGCTTCGGCACGACAGGTGCGCCTGACCGACTGCGACGAAAACTCAGCCGTCAAGCAACCTTCAGCCTGAAACAGCCCGGCCACAGACCGGCCGCCGGGTTCTGACCGTTCCCGCATCACTGGCTAATCACCACGTGTCAAATCACCCCGGCAGGTGCCCTCAGGCATTGATGGCGCCCGGAAGATCAAGGAGAAAAAGATGGTTACGCAAACGCACGCAGCCGCATCGCCCGCGCTATCCCCGGAATCCCAGCAGAAGGTCAAGGAGCTGCGGGACCTTTTCGCCGACGCCCCGGACACGGCAAAGACTGCCCTGGAAGAAGTGATCGGCGAGGCGGCCCCGGACGAGCCGGCCCCAGAGGGATCAGTGGCACCGGTGGTCAGCGCCGGCCGGATTGGGCTCCGCCAGGGCAAGGTCTCAGAGCTGACCTTTATCGCCCCGCTGTCACCCGACGGGGCGAAACGGCTCCGCGCCGCCCTGAACCTTCTGCACGGCAATGCCCATGCCGCGGACCGGGTCGGCACGGTCCATGACATGCGCTTCGCGTTTCTGGACAACGACACCAAGCTCCTGTTCGCGACCGCCTACGACGGCGACTGGGATACCTACATCAACGACTTCGCGACGAAGATCCCCGCCTATATGGACCTGCTGTTCTCCGCCATCTCCGATTGGCCGGGGATCCATGACCCGTCGGTCAAGGACGTCATCGCCAAATACCAGATCCAGGTGGAGGCGTGGTACGTCGCCAATCCCGATCTGACGGTGGTCGAGACCAGGCGACTTGAGCGCGTCGGCCAGGCCCTGGAGGAGTTCCTGGACAAGGTGAGCCAGTGACCGTCCTGCGGATCCCGTCGAGGCTCGTGCGGAGGTAACCATGGCCCTACCGGATCGTCCAGGCGGGCGGCTTCGACGCGGTGCCGTCACCGTCGAGCTTGACGACATTCAGGCCGCGGTGCTGCGTTACCGGCCCGAACCTTATTACGGCACGCACATCCTGGGGCACTTCGACGACGCGCACGCGGGTCGTGAACTGCTGCGGAGACTGGCCCCGCACATCCATTCTGCCGCCGAGTGGTGGCAGGCCCGCGACACGTGGACCTCCGTCGCCCTCAGCTATACCGGCCTGACCGCACTGGGGGTTCCGGAGGACTCGCTGCGAAGCTTCCCGGATTCGTTCCGGCAAGGGATGGCTGCGCGGGCCGAGCAGCTTTCGGACTACGGAGCGAACGATCCGAAGCACTGGGAACAGCCGTTCGGGAGTGGAGACATCCATATCGGGGTGAGCATCTTCAGCGATTCCCCGGACAAGTGGCGCACTGCCCTGGCGGCTGTGCGGCACCAGTTCGGGGAACTACCGGGCGTCACCGTGCTGATGGCGCAGGACTTCGGCGCTCAGCCCGATGACCGGAACTCATTCGGCTACAAGGATCTGATCGGCCAGCCTGCCATCGAGGGCAGCGGAGCCGATCCGTTGCCCGGACAGGGCCGGCCGATCAAGGCCGGGGAGTTCATCCTCGGGTACCCCGGCGAAGCGGGGGTGACGTATCCGATGCCCTACCCGGAAGTGCTCGGACGCAATAGCACCTTCGCGGGCATCCGCAAGTACCAGTCGCGGGTCGGCGCGTTCAACCGTTTTCTGCGTGAGAACGCCCAGACTCTCGAGGAGCGAGAGCTCCTCGCGGCGAAGCTGGTGGGGAGATGGCGCAGTGGCGCGCCACTGACCCTTGCGCCAGAAAAAGATGACCCGGCGCTGGGCGCTGACCCGCAGCGTAACAACGACTTCACCTACGCCAACGACCCGCATGGCAGGGAAGTGCCGTTCGGGGCTCATATGCGCCGCATGAATCCGCGCGATACAAACCTGGCGGTGCTCACCGACGTGAACCTCCACCGCATCATCAGGCGCGGCACCACCTATGGCGCGCCCTATGACCCGGATGCGTCCTCATCGGACGACGACGAGATTCCGCGCGGCATCTTCTTCATCTTCCTCGCTGCGCGCGCGATGGAGACCATCGAGTTCCTGCAGAAAGAGTGGATCAACGACGGCAACTTCACGGGCCTGGATGACGAACGAGACCCGCTGCTCGGGCTGCAGCCGAAAGAGCAGGCCACGTTCACGATCCCGAAGGAGCCGGTCAGGCGGCGCATCCACGGGATCGAGACGTTCAATGTGCTTCGCGGCGGCGAGTACCTTTTCGTGCCCAGCTTGCCGGCGCTGAGGTGGCTCGCTGACCTCCCGGAGTACCAGCAGTGATCGGCCAGCTGCTGCGGCCCGTCCGGGCCGGCGAGAAGCACCTCGCCGGCAACGACCCGGCCATTCGCGCCGTGCCCGCCACCCTGACCCTGTCCAGCCCCGCTTTCCGGCCCGGCGGCACCATCCCCGCGCGATACGCCGGCCGCGGCGTGGGGGGAAACATTTCGCCCGCCCTGAACTGGTCCGGCGTCCCGGACGGCACCGGGCAGCTGGTCCTGATCGTGGAGGACCGCGACGCCCCGCTCCCGCGGCCCATCGCGCACGTCCTCGCCGTCCTGCCAGCCGAGCCGCCCGAGCTGGCCGAAGGAGGGCTCAGCCCCGGCGACACAGTCAGGCTCGGCCGCAACTCGCTGGGGCACAGCGCGTACGACGGCCCACGGCCAGTTCCCGGCCACGGCCCGCACACCTACGTCTTCCAGCTCTTCGCCCTCGGCCAGCCCCTGACCCTCGGGCCGTCGTTCACCCGGCGCGACCTGCTCGCCGCCATGCGCGGCGTGGTGCTCGCCCGAGGCCGCCTCGACGGCACCTACGAACGCTAACGGAGAAACCATGCCAACCGCTCCCGGCCAGCCCGCGGCCCTCGACAGCCCAACCGGCCAGCTGTCCAGCTGGATCACCGACTTCACCCTCGACAAGGCCCCGCCCGTCGTACGGGAACGGGCCATGCACCTGATCCTCGACGGGCTCGGCTGCGCGCTCGTCGGAGCGCGGCTGCCGTGGTCGGCCACCGCGGTCGAGGCGGCGATCGCCCTGGAAGGCGCGGGCGACGCGCCGCTCATCGGCTGGGACGCCACCACCAGCCTGCCCGGCGCCGCCCTGCTCAACGGCACCTTCATCCAGGGCTTCGAGCTGGACGACTTCCACCCGGGCGCCCCGCTGCACAGCAACTCCCTCATCCTCCCCGCCCTGCTGTCCGCCGCCCGCCTTGCCCCCTCCGCCGATGGCGCCCGGTTCCTGGCCGCGGTCATCATCGGCTACGAGACCGGGCCCCGGGTCGGGCTGGCGCTGCACGGCGCCGAGATGCTGACCCGCGGCTGGCACTCCGGGTCCGTGTTCGGCACGCTCGCGGCTGCCGCCGCCGTTGCGAACTTCCTGGGCCTGGACGCGGCGGCGGTGGAGGATGCGCTCGGCCTCGGCGCCACCCAGTCCTTCGGTCTGATGGCAGCCCAGTTCGGGGCCATGAGCAAGCGGATGCACCACGGCATGGCCTCCCGCAACGGCCTTTACGCGGCGGTGCTGGCGCGTGGCGGCTACACCGGCATCAAGCAGGTGTTCGAGCAGCCCTACGGTGGCTGGCTCTCGACCTTCGGCGAGGGACATGATCCCGACCCGGCCCAGGTCACTAGCGAGCTCGGGAACCGGTGGGAGACGCAGAGCATCGTCGTCAAGCAGTACGCCGCCATGGGCGGCCTGCACACCGCGCTCGACATCCTGTTCCAGATCGCGGCCACCCGGCCGCTGAAGGCCGGTGAAATCGCCCGCATCGACGTCGACCTCGCCGAGTCCGTCTACAACCACGGCGGCTGGGTGGCACAGCGGCCGCTGACCCCCACCGGCGCCCAGATGAACATCGCCTACGTGCTGGCCGCGGCCCTCATCGACGGTGATGCCCTGATGGATCAGTTCACCCCGGACCGCATCAACCGCGACGACGTGTGGGACCTGATCCCGAAGATCACCGCCCGCCACGACCCCGCGTTCGACAGCCCCGGCGGCGACGGTCAGACCAGGCTCCGCATCCACTTCACCGACGGCTCCGATCTGGAGTCGTACCAGTTCGCCGCCCGGTCCCACCAGACCCCCCTGAGTAACGAGGAAATCGTCACCAAGTACCGCCACCTCACCCGGAGCGTCATCAAACCGGACCGGCAGGACCGCCTGGAGCGCACCGTACTCACCATCGATCAGCAGTCCAGTCTGGAACCGCTCGCCAACCTCCTCGCGGGGGCCGCGGTCCCGCCGTTCACCGTCCAGGCCGCCGCCTCGCCGTCGCCGTCCGGGACGATCGCGTAACCGGCCGACCGAGGCCCTGAGGAGGCACCGCATCATGGCTGACCAAGAACGGACAGCGGGCGCTGGCCTTCGCGCGCCCCGCGCCGCCGCCGTCGCGGGAATCGTCTTCTCGCTCCTGCTCAGCCTGGCGCTCGTCCTTATCAATGTCTCGGTACCTTCGAACCCGGCCAGTCCGGGCGTGTGGCTGACAGAGGGGGCGCACCGCACCGCCATAGACGTCGCGCTGAACCTGGTGCCGATCGCCGGCATCACCTTCCTGGGATTCATCGGGGTCGCGCGGGACCGGATCGGGCAACGGGAGGACCGGTTCTCGCCACCATGTTCCAGGGCAGCGGCCTGCTGTTCGTGGCCATGCTGTTCGCCGCCGCCGCCCTCGCCGACGCCCTGATCACGGACGTGGCGTCGGGGTGGTCGGATGTAGGACAAGTCCCGGTAGGCATTGGGTTAAGAGTCGCCTGGCTGCAGGCAGAGACTTCGACCGGCCGTAAGTTCCTCGTTCCCACCGACGGAGTCTGCGGCTCGTTCCCTTGGCCCCGTTGCTAGCCGTCGCATGCTCCTCTGGTCGAATACCCCAGGGATCAAGCCGGTTATGTGAGCCTGTACGGCCTAGTCAGTCCCGGCGTCGGGTGGCCGGGGCTCGTGCCGCGGGACGCGGCCGGGCCGCCGGTCAGGGGGTCGGCGGGCCCGGCGGGACGTCAGGTGCCATCCCAGGCCGACCGGGCAGCGGTAGACCCTCAGCTGAAGAGCGCTGCGGACGTCACGGCGCTGCCGGCGCGCACCGAGCGAAACGCGGCGGCACGGGTCGGATGACATTGCGAGGGCTGCCAGCAGCATCAGGTCACCAGCCCGGAGCCCGCACCGGTGCCGCAGCGCGGCCGGGATCGCGACCGCGCGCCGCGCGAGCACGCTGACCATGCCGCCGGGGTTGCGGCGCGCGACCACCACCCCGGCGTCGGCGGTCAGGGTCAGCCGGTCACCGGCTCGTCAGCCCAGCACCTGGGTGATCACCTGCCCGGTCACCCGGCGGGAAGCGTCAACCCGGGCTCACCCGGTACACCGCATCCAGCGGTACAACAGGCGAGCTGGCCAGCGGCAGCGGACCGCCGCCACCCCGGCCGCGGGATACGCCGCGACCCGGCCCGGCATCGGGCGGGATCACGGGTGCGATGAGCTGGCCGCTCACGGCCGCCTCCCCGGAAGGAGGCGGCGGGACCGGCCGCCGGGCGTGGTGCCTGCGGGCAGCACCCGGGCACGCGTGTTCAAGTGGTGTCTGATTTGGGGAAATCTCACTGGTATTTGTGTCCGAGGCCGGAGACGAACCAATTGCACATCCGTTCGCGCTGGCCGCCGATTTCGCGCTTGAGAGTGGCGGTAAGCGGGCGGGCGGACCGGCTAGTTCTGGTGGGCCCGTATGAGTACCTCGCGGACTTCCGTGTGACCGGGGGCGTAAGGCCCTTGTGTCGCTTCGGCGGTGGCCAAATATGGGTAAGCCGCGAAACTGGCGATTAAGTCGAGCCGGCTACCTCCAGAGCGGCTCCGCCGTCAGTGCCGTGTGAAGTGCTCCAGGTCACGCGTGCCCCGCGTCAGCGGGGGGTCTTGCCGTCCGGTGGAAGCGCGGAGGGGCCGGCGACGTCGGCGGCAACAATGATGGTGGCGCCGATGAGGTGGACGGTGTGGCCGTCTAGCCGGAGACCGTCGGCAATCCGTTCTTTGTGTAGCTCGCCGACCGCGTCGGTGCTGCGGCCAAGGATCTGCGGTGAGATGGAAACAATGACCCTGTCGACCACTCCGGCGGCCAGCATGGAGGTGATCACACGCGCCCCGCCCTCGACGATGACCGACCGGATGCCTTCGGTCCGGAGCTGATGCAGCACTGCCGGGATGTCCAGGCCTGCTGGCCCCGGCCGGATGTCGCGGACTGCGATGTGACGTGCGGCCAGCGCCAGCCGCTTGCGCTGGTGGTCAGCGGGCGCGGCAGTCATCACATACGTGGGCGCGTCAGGGCTGAACACTGCGGCGCTGAGCGGAGAGCGGAGGCGAGAGTCGAGGATCACGCGAGCCGGGGACTGGGCAGGGAGCGCCCGCACGGTGAGCTGAGGATCGTCAGATAGCACGGTGCCCACGCCGATGAGCACCGCGTCGCAGGCGGCGCGCAGGGCGTGCGAGATCCGGCTTTCGGCCTGGCCACTGGCAGGTCCAGTACCGCTCATTGCGGCGGCGATCCGCCCGTCAAGCGTCTGGGTGTATTTCAGCACGACGAACGGACGCTTGTCAGGGGCCTGCGCGCTACCGAGCAGGCTACCGACGTCTATGGACTGCCTAGCGCGTTCGGCTGGCGGCGGATCGCCGATGAGATTTACGTGGCCGAACCGCTCCTGCTTGGTGCGCAAGTAGCGCTGATTACGCAGGTGCGGGAAGGCAGGTACCGAGATGACTTCCTCAACCGTGATGCCCGCAGCCTGCAACTCCTTGACTTTGCGTGGATTGTTGGTCGACAGGCGGACTGAGCGGACGCCGAGGGCCTTCAGCACAGCCGCGGCGTTGTCGTAGCGCCTGCTGTCGGGGTCCAGCCCGAGCCGTAGGTTGGCGTCGACGGTGTCGGCTCCGGCTTCTTGCTCCATGTAGGCGCGGAGCTTGTCGAGCAGACCGATGCCGCGTCCCTCATGATCGGTGGCGTAGATCAGGACTCCGCGCCCTTCGGCGGCAAGTGCGCGCATCCCCAGGTCGAGCTGAGCGCCGCAGTCGCAGCGCAGTGATCCCAGCGCATCCCCGGTCAGGCATTCGGAGTGCACGCGGGTCAGCACCGACCGGCCATCACCGAGATCGCCCTTGATCAGCGCGAGGTAGACGTAGCCCGATCCGAAGGTGAATGCTCGTACGTCGAACTCGCCCGCGACGGTTGGCAGCTGGACCCGCGCGGCCTCGCGAAGCTCGCCCATGGAAGTCCGCTACCCTCCTACGGCGGTGATCAACCGCGGCGTTTCGCCAGGTTTGTCGGCGGGTAGGTGCGTTGCGTGCCCGCTCGCGCGCTGTTTCACACCGCGCCGCGCTGCGTGGAGATCAGGGAGCTGCCCACGCCGCGGCCAGCGGCGGGCGAGGTCCTTATCAGCACCTTGTTCTCCGGCATCAGCAGCGGCACCGAACGGCTGGTTTACCGTGGCGAGGTCCCTGAGGATCTGGCGCTGGACAACACGATCGACGCACTTGGCGGCGCCTTCCGCTATCCCTTCCCTTACGGCTATGCGTGTGTTGGCGAAGTAGCGGACTCCGGCCGGGCGGTTTTCGCATTCCAGCCGCATCAGGACGTATTCGCGGCGCGGGCCAGTGACCTGATTTCCCTTCCAGCCATCGATCCCGCGTCCGCAACCTTGTTCCCGCTGGTGGAGACAGCCTTGCAGGTGACCCTCGACGCCGGGACGGGATACCGCGACCGGGTCATCGTGCTCGGCGCCGGCGTACTCGGGCTGCTGACCGCCTTGCTGCTGCAGCGCTCGGGGCAGCGGCCGCTGCTGGCCGAACCTCAGGCGTGGCGGCGTGTCCTGGCCAGCAGCCTCGGCGTCACCGCCGCAGCACCCGAGGAGCTGATGAAGGAGGAAGTCGCGCTGGTCATCGACGCCAGCGGTAACCCGGATGCACCGGCCATGGCGCTGGACATGCTGGCCCACGAGGGCACCTTGCTGGTCGCGTCCTGGTTCGGCACCAAACCAGTGGTGTTGCCGCTCGGCGGCGCCTTTCACCGCCGCCGCCTGACCATCCGCAGTACCCAGGTCTCCACGGTTCCGTCCCGGCTGTCCGTGACATGGCCGCGGTCTCGCCGCCGGCTGGAGGCCGTTGAGCTGATGCCTGAGCTTCCGCTACCAGAGCTATGCACACACGTGTTCGCCTTCAGTGAGGCCGCCGAGGCGTTCCGCGCGGTGGACGAGAACACGCCCGGCCTGATGCATGCCGTTCTCGACTACGACAGGAGTGCGATCTGTGACATATGAAGTGGGCCTGAGCCGGGGTGTCCGTGCTTTTCACATCATGCCGGGACTGCCGGGTCCGGAGGGTCAGCTGCATGATCACGACTACCGAATCGAGGTGGTGGTTGACCGCGAGCGGCTGGACGAAAGAGGCATGGTCTGCGACCTGGATGTGCTGGAGGCGGCGATGACCGAGCTGACTGGGCGGATCGATGGGCGCAACCTTGAGGAGATCCGGCCCGCCAGCGCTGAGGCGGTCACCGTCGAGGTGTTCGCCCGCTGGGTGCATGACACACTCGCGTCCGCTGTGGCCACGGAAGGCGCTGACATGCTGGCGGTACGGGTGTGGGAGACTCCGGTCGCGTTTGGCGGATACCGCGCACCATGCTGACGGTATGCCTGATTACCCTAGGTGACCCGGCTACCCTGACGGGCGGATACCGGTACCACCGGAAGATGGCCGAACTCGCGCCGCGTAACGACGCGCGAATCGCGTTCGCGTCACTGCCACCGCGGCTGCCCTACCTGTATGGCCACCAGGTGCTGCGTACTGCTGGCGAGGCCGATGTGGTCTTGGTCGACAGCATCGCAGCGGCGTTCCTGGCCCCGTGGATAATTCTGCGGCGCCCGCGGCGGCTGGCCGCCATCGTTCATCAGCCGCCCGGTGGAATCGATCACGCACCGCTCCGCCGATGGGTACAGGCCCGGCTGGACCGATACCTCTACCAGCGCTGCGAAACGGTGATCGTCGCCGGTGCAGTGCTAACCGGCTCGTTTGATCAGGCCGTTGTCGTGCCTCCTGGCCGGGACCAGAAGCCGGGAACGAAGGCCAGCAACCTGCGGCACGGGGCCCGAGCCGCTGCGCTGTGCGTGGCTAACTGGCTGCCCAACAAGGGCATCCTCGAGCTGCTGGACGCAGCCGCCGCCGTGCCGGCCGGTACGCTGCGCCTGCACTTCGCAGGCGACGAGCGGACAGACACGGCCTACGGGCGGCGCGTGATCCGCCGGATGCGCGACCTGTCAGACCGGGTCGTGCGGCATGGGCCCTGTGACGACGCCGAGGTGGGGCATCTGTACCGCTCGGCCGACCTGTTCGTCTCGGTTTCACGCTGGGAGACGTACGGTACCGCCATTGCGGAAGCGATGGATGCGGGCCTTCCGGTGATCGGCTGGCGCTGCGGCAACCTGCCACATCTCGTCGACGACGGCGAGCAGGGCATCGTGATCACGCCCGGCGATATCCGGGCGCTTGCCAGTGCGCTGCGCAGACTCGCCGAGGACGAGCCCGAACGCCGCAGGATGGGGGCCGCCGCGGCCTGCCGGGCCCGGAGCCTGCCCACCTGGGAGCAATCAGCGCAACAGTTCTTCACCATCCTTGCGGGGCTGCCATGACACTCGGCTGGACCAATCCCACAGCACAACCCACCATCACGGTCCTGCTGCGGCATGGTGACACCCGCATGTCACCAGAACACCGGTTCAGTGGTCTGTGCGACCTGCCTCTCAGCGCCGACGGCTCCCGGCAGGCCAGAGCCGCTGCCTGCCGGCTGGCCGCCGGCGCCCGGATCGACGCCGTTGTCACCTCACCGTTGCGGCGTGCTGCCGCCACCGCTGCCATCGCGGCCACTGAATTGGGTCTGACCGCCGCCACCGATGATGACCTACGGGAAACGGACTTTGGCGAATGGGAAGGCTTCACCCTGGCCGAGATTCAGGAACGATGGCCCGAAGCAGTGGCCGCCTGGCAGCACAATCCCGAGCAGGCACCGCCGGGCGGTGAAAGCTTCGCTGACACCGCCCAGAGGGTCCACCAGGCTTGTGACCGGCTCCTGCGTGACCACTACGGTCAGAGTGTGCTGGTGGTAAGCCACATAACGCCGATAAAAATACTGCTGTGCCGGGCCCTCGACGTCCCGCTTACCACGCTCTACCGGTTGTACCTCGGCTCCGCCTGCATCAACGAGATCCAATGGCACGGCCATGAGTTCGCTGCCGTCAGGCGCGTCAACGACACCAGTCATCTCCTATGACATGGCCTGAGCTCGTCGTTTAACCTGAGCGTTCGGCTTGCTTTGAGTGTGAGTTCCCTCTTGGTCGTTTTCCCACGTCATGGCGGGTATGGGGCGGCGGTTTTTCGAGCCTGGCGGCCGTCCGGGCCCGGGTTTGCCGGGGTTTCGGTGCGCCGGCGGGCTGGGCGGTCTTCGCGCGGATGTTCCGCAATCCCCGGCGGACGCGCGCTCGGGCCAGCCGACGATGATCAGCCAGGTTCACCGGTTCGCTGCCTGCCGAGCTCGGAGTCAGCGTTCTGCGAGAACGCCGTCGACCAGGCAAACGAGCCACATTACACTGAGTGACTGCAAGTCATGCCGACGACCGGCAGCCAGGCGATAGTCAATCCCCGGCGATGGCGTGGACTGATAAGAATCCCAAGTCAGAGCTTTGCCGGATTCATATCTGCGCTTACGGGTGAAAAGGATACGGGCGGAGATGTGTGTTCTGGCACACCGGAATAAAGCCATGGCCGCTGATGAGGTGCAGAAGCACCGGGTAGGTTCCGCCACGTGCATGGGCTGTCAGCGTATACGTAAGCATGTGTCCGAGAGAGACTTAACCCCCATGACTGTGACCTGCGGCCTTGCTCACCTGCCCACACCGGGAAACGGATGACCGCAGGTCAGGGCTATGCATGATGATGTGTCCGAGGGGGACTTGAACACGGAAACCGGTGCGATTTCCCCGAATCAGGGAAATCAGGCAATAAGGGTAACGCGTACGGGTCCAGCGTCCACGGTTATCCAGCGGCGTGTTCGGTATTTGACCCATTGCCTGGCCTATTATGGCTGGACGGCAGGTATGAGCCAGCTGCTTCGTCAGCTGGGCTGTGCGGGCGGGTCCGGGCCGCCTTCCGTGATGAGCGGAGCGACGCACACGCTCAAGTGACCGACCGGACCGGTCGTCACGGCAGCCACCCGGTGTCGTGCGGAATTGGCTGATCTGATGTACGGATTGCTGGCCATGGGGGTGGTTAGGCTGCCCAGGTGAACAGCATTGCGCCTCTCAACCTCGATCTCGCCCCGCTTCTCGACTGGGGTTGCCGGCACGGCGACCCACTGGAGCCGCGGGCGGCTGAGGCCGTTGTCGGCCTGCTGGCGCTGTCCGGGGCGCGGCGCCGCACCGGCTTGCCTGAACCAGCGGCTGAGCTGGTGAAGGAGCTGATGCTCGTCCTGCTGCCGTTGTACGTCAGCGCCATCCCGGCCGATCTGGCCGGTTACCCGGCCGTGCTGGTCGCGCTCATCGGCCACACGCATGCGGCAGGCAAACTCAACGCCAAGCGGCGGGACCGGCTCATTGCCGAGGTCGAGACGCTGCGGCCGCAGTTCGAGTCGGCGATGACCAGCCCGCGCCGCGTTACATGGGCGCGGCTGTACAGCCAGTTGCTGCGCGCCGAAGGCGTTGACGCCGCCGATCCGCAGGCCGTCGGCGCCTGGGTGGACGCCATGGCGGGCCGTCCCTACCCGCAGCGGTGCCCAGCGCTCGGCTTGGCGGCCGCTGACGCTTCCGGGGTGGTCCCGCTCGCCTCGGCGGCGTTCGTCCGGGCACTGATCGGCGAGCGCTCGCGGCAGGCCCGTCTGCTGCTAGCCCGCCGGCTGGAGTCGGTCGTGCTGCGCGAGCGGCTGGTCGGGCACGACAGTGTGCCGCTGGTCGCGGGAGCCCCGCGGGACACGGAGGATCAGAAGGCCGCGGGCTTGTGGTTTGACGCCCAGGCCGGGTTTCTGGCGGACCGCTGGACGGCGGCCGGGCTGGACGCGCTGCTGCGCGGGCGGGCCACCCGGCTCGCGCCTGGCCTGGACCGGCCGGCACCGCTGCTGGATGTGGTGGAGGAACTCGCCACCACGCACCTGGAGATGTTCGGGCCCGGCGTTGTCCCGCTGGCTCCCGCGCCGCTGCCTGCTACCGCCCAGGATGTAGCCGCCGCCATCCGCGCGGCGCCGCTGCCCGCGTCGCTAGCCGCGACCGCCGCCGACCCCGAACACGCTGACCTGCCGCTGCTGGATATGACGCTGGCCAGCGGCTTCCTGCGGCGAGGCGGGGAAGGCCTGCTGCTGCCCGGCACCGCCGCCGAGATCTGGACAGAGGGCACGCCTGCCGAGCTGGCCGGACTGGCCCTGGACGTGCTGGGCGCGCTGCTCGCCCAGATGGTACAGGACGAGGAGACCGCCGAGGAATTCCCCGGCGAGAACCTGCTGCTGCTGTACTCCCTCTACGAGCATGCCGGGATCCCGCAGTCCCTGGCATGGCAGGCGGCAGTGGCTGAGGAATGGATCCTCTCCCCGGAAACTGAGGCCGCACGCGATGCTCCCGCTGCGGACGCCGGGCCTTACCAGCTGCCCGCCATCCCGGTTCTGTCGCAGCTCACCGGCATCCCCGGCCTCACCGAGGAGGACCGTGAAGAACTCGAGCCCGCCGCCTCCCGGCTGGCTCGCGTCGTCGACCGGCTGGCGGGGCTCGGCATCACCACCCGCGCCGGTGACGCGATCGCCCTGACGCCGCTGGGCTCGGCGCTGGTGCGCGACGCGCTGATCCTGGGCACGACGGAACTGGACGAGAAGGCGGCGGCGTCGTTCCCGACCCGGGACGAGGGGTTGTCCTGGGACGCCCGGCAGCTGGCCGGCGCCGTCGGCAACTGGCCGGAAGCGGCGGCGCGGCAGGTGCTGCGCGACTGGCTGGCGGCCCGCGGCGCGGCCGGCTGGGAGACGCTCCTGCCTGCGCTGAGCGCGCCGCCGTCCGATGACAGGGTACTGGCGCCTGCGCACCTGATGCGCCTGGTCGACCTCGGCGCCGCACCGGCCGAGGTGCTACGTGGTGCCGTGCCGGACGGAGTCATCGGAGCCTTCGCCGAGCGGGCACTGCGCTTGCGCGGCCTCCCGTCCGATGAGGCAGACGTGCCCGCCTCCGCCCGGGCCGTGCTCCTTGCGGGCGAGCTCCAGGAGGTGAGCCACGCGGCGTTCCTCGCTCACCGGATGACCAGCGCCGATCCCGGCAGTGACCCATGGCTGCCGCCAGAGCTGAGGGAAGCCTTCGACCGCGCGGCGGATGGCTGGCCCGGCGGTGCTACGGCTCTGCTCGCCGTGATCGCGCGCGCGGCGCCCGGCACCTTCGCGCTCCTCGCAAGGCCGCTGTCCCAGCACCCGGACCCCGAAGTGGCGCACGCGGCCCGCCGTGCACGCCCGGCAGCGCAGGCGACGGTGACCGCCCCCCATCGGAAGAAGAAGGCCAGGTCACGGTCTGCCCGGCCGCGCAAGGGCGGTCGGCGGCGGCATCGTTGAACGCGGCGGCAGGCTCCGCGCCGGGCGCCCCGCGGTCGCGCTCACCCGTCTCCAGGCGTTCGCCGTCCAGGCATCGCGGCGCCTTCGGGTGAGGCTGGTCCTGGCAAGGGCTCGTACGCTGGAGCAGCCGCCCGGACGTAACCGGTACTACTCATCTGTGATCATATGCTTACTTTCGGCAGTAACGGTGGGCTAGGCGTGGCAGACTCGAATGGTGCAGCGGGACCGGGCCGTCAGGCTTGTCGAGTATGTCTTGCGAAGTGCCCATGACGGCCAGCAGGACTGGCCGCTGAGCCTGGTCACCGAGGTTTACCTGTTCGGCTCGTTCGCCCGCGGCGCGCTGGCTCCGCATGACCTCGACATCGATGTAGAGCACGAGAACGACGATGAGTGGTGCTCGCATTTCGTCACTTCGCTTGCTTACGGCCGCGATCCGAACGCGCTGATGCGCCAGCGGCTCGCCACCGGCAAACGTGACTGCCAGTTCACCTTCAACTTCCGCGAGCAGGCAGATTTCGAACTGACCTTGCTGTGGCGCAGGGGCGAGAGCCTCGCTACCGGGCTGAAACGCCTGCACGCGATCAAGGCTGACCCTGCGGCGGGACGGGCGCCACGCGATTCCATGCTGCCGCAGTTCGAAGGACTCGACGCATGGGTGCCCCGCCCGTATCGCGAGGTCCTCTGCGCGGCTGTCAGCAGCAAGGCCATCGGGCTTGACCGCGTCGTGCTACCGGAGGGCCCGATCACGAGCCGTATCGCCGCAGAGCACCTTGCGGGCCGGTGGAAACCCTCGAGTCCGCTGCACCGGGCGGCCACGGCGGTCGTCCGCTACTGGGAACAGCGTGGCATCGATCCTGGCCGCTGCCATCTTCACGGAGCTGATATCCGCGACAGGGAAACGCCGTATTTCGCCGGGTTCGGGTTGCGGTACTTCAGGCCGGTCCGGGCATGCCTGACGACCTTCGGCGGCACGGAATGGCTCGAGGTGGTCCATCCCACCAGGACCCGGCCCTTGGACTGCCTGCGGATCGTTCCCCTCGACAGGCAGCAGCTGGATCAGGCTGCGTGGGGCTGAGCGCGTGCTGGCGTGCGGAATCAGGGGCAGGACGCGTGAACCATGACCGCCGATGAGCTCAGCCCTGACCATGGAGGACGCCTTATCGCCGAAATGCTCCGCGAGCGAGGCGTCATCGATCCGGGCAGGCTGGGTCCGGTCATTGACCTGGCGGCGCTGGGGCTGGTCAGCAGCGCATGGCGGAACACGTGCGTTGAGGACTGGCACGCCGAGGGCCGTCTGCACGACGGCGACATGATGCGGGTCAGCAGCCATATGACCTGGCGTGCCCGCCAGATCCTGCACCGCTGGATGACAGAGACCGGCCTGGCCGCCACCGGGCCGCTATCGGCGCTCGACGATGTCGCCCCAGAGGATGTCGAATGGCTCGCGACCCGGGTGTTCCGGTGGCTGGTGAACCCGAGCCGGAGGCTGATCACCGGCGTCACGCTGGCCGAGCTTGCCCGCGGTGACCTGCCGGAGTACGAAGACGATGCCAGCCTGCGGCTGGGAGGATTCGCTAGGCAAGCCGCCGGCCGGGGAGCGCGCTTCGGCATGGCGCGGACCGCGGCGCACGGCGCGCTGGCCTGCCCGCACTGGTGGGGTCATCCCCGCTGGCCTGACCTGGTCGACAGGCTGCTACTGGCCCTTGAGGATCCGGCTGACACGCACTGGGGACAGGGCGGGGAGCTCAGGAAACGCCTGCCACGCGAGCCGCCCGTGGTGGCCGACCGTAAGCTCCTTCGCCAGGTTCTGCGTTCGCGCCCGTGGAACCTCACCTCCGAGTCCGCGACGTGGCTGATCACCGCCGGTATCGGTTATCTGCGGTCGTAGCCAGCGGGACCGCCTGATCGTTTCTGCAGCGCCGGCGGTCGGGGTGCCGACCGCCGGCTCCACGGGCCTGGATTGCGAAATCGACCTCGCAGGTTGTGGCCGGCTGTCAGCGGTTCGCGTCCGAGATGAGAGTTTCCAGGTCGGCGGCAACATCCTGTCCCCGGCTGAACCCGCGGGCCTGGATGAGCTTGACTGCTTCACGGGCGGCATCGAGTTCGGCGGATGACGCTGACGGGATGAGGTAGCCAAGGTCTGTGAGGTCCTGGCTGCGCCCGGCCAGTACCTTGAGCGCAATCAGATGAGGCGTGGTCGCGACCGGGACAGTCAGGTGGGGCAGCACCTCGAGATGGTCGGCGCTCGCTACGACTTCGTTCTCGATCCCTGAGCTGGCGAAGAGCAGATCTACGAGCACGTCTGAGGCGTTGCGTGCCATCCGGACGCCGGACAGGCGTTCCACATAGTCCTGCTCGAGTACCTCGATGGGGTAGTAGCCGCGTGAGCGAA
This sequence comes from Streptosporangiaceae bacterium, assembly GCA_049284535.1. Lineage (GTDB taxonomy): Bacteria > Actinomycetota > Actinomycetes > Streptosporangiales > Streptosporangiaceae > Palsa-504. The sequence continues at coordinate 25,729 of JBAPYC010001315.1, read as the reverse complement.
GCCTGTGCACTGCCTCCTCCGCCTCGCTGTCGCTAGCTACGGCGATGGCGAAGTCGAGATCCTTGGTGAACCGGGGGATAGTGCGGGCGGACACGGCCAGGCCGCCGACGAGTGCCCACCGTACTCCGACCGCGTTCAGGTCGGCGACTGAGGTGCGGAGTGCCGACTCAGCGGATGCCACGGTCTCGTTCTCTGGAGGGCAGGCGGAGGTGCCCGCTGCGCGGGGGCTCAGCCAGCCATGCCCGCACCATGCCGTCGATCTCGCGCCGCTGTGCGCGCGGATGCTCGCGGTGCATCCGCTGCCGGTACAGCCGGACACCGAGCTCGTGCATGTCCAGAGCAGCCTGGATCCGCGCCGCTTCTGGTCCCGCATCCGTTGCCGCGCGGCCTTCACCTGTCCGCCGCCCGCGGAGGCGTGTGACGACTGCCCGGAATGCGCTCGCGGCGCGCCGGGCTTCAGCGGGCATCGCGTTCCTCATCCGCGATCCTGGTGAGCACCGCCCGCACCATCCTGACCGCCTCCTGCTCCGCGCCCGTCAGCATCATGCCGGGATCGTCCGCATAGCGGGCCAGGGCCTTCTCGCATTCCGCTGCGCTGACCTCGATGCCGGACAGCCGGGCGATCATCGCGGCCGGGCGGCCGTTACGGGTGAGCCGGGTCTCGATCCCGTGCCGCTGGGCGTCTCTGACCAGATCGCCGAGCACGGGCCTGGCTTCCTGGATGCCCATCTCGCGCATACCTACAGGCTACATGAAGTTAAGGATGTTGAGGTTTTCTGCTGAAGCCCCGCCTGCCTGCCGAGATACGGAACATAGCCGAGACGGGAATGCCAGGCCCGCGTTACCGCGGTCACAGCAGTGCTATATATACCCGGGCGTTCGGGTTCCGCGGTCGTTCTGCGGAATCAGCAATCCGGATACTTGTCCCCTTCTTCTGTGCATCAGCGGACCGCAGGCGAGACCGACCCGGAACGGATGGGCTCATACGCCTACAACACCGCGGCCAGCCAGGGGCCGAGCTGGCGGGTTCCCGACGGCCGTTCGTCATGGAAACGTCCTGCATAGGCGACCAACCGGCCGCTGACAAAGCCGCTAGGCAGCCCGGTTATCCCGGTTGCGGCGAGCTGGTCGGGTCACGGGGACAGCCCCGCCCTGTCGAACCGCTCCAGCAAGCTGGGCTTGCGCTGGTGGCGGGTGCGAAGTTCGCCGAACCGTCCGGTGAACACGGCCAGGTCACCCTGCCGGCCGGCGAGCGCCCGCAGGTCCCTCAGCAGCGTCACCGCCTGGTCATAGTCGCCCGGCCGTTTGGTCTCGATCAGCGCGGCGGCCTCCCGCCAGGCTTCCTCGGTCCGGGTGGCGAGCTGGTCAAGGTGCCTGGCGTAGGCGGCAGTCCTGGCGGCGTCCTCACGGGCCTGCTCCTCGCGCCGGCGCCGTTTCTCGGCCTTATCCCGCGCGGCCTTGCGGTCACCGGCTGCCTGCCACAGCTCGGCGGCCGTCCGGCCGGGCGCAGCCAGCCCCCGGCCGCCAGCGGCACGGAAACGGCGCAGCAGCAGCGCCTGGACTTGCCCGCCCTCACCGGAGGCGACCCGGGTGAGCAGCGCGTCCTTCTGCCCTGCCGGGAGAGACGCGACCCACCCGGCCAGCCCCGTATCGTCGCGAGGCGCGGGACTGGCGGCCGCCGCCACGGCGATCAGGTCCTCATCGATCTCCAGGAAATCGGCGATCGCCTGAAGCGGCGCGCTCAGGTCCTGCAGGCCGGACGGCACCGGCGGCTCGGTGTCCTCGTCATCCACCTCATCGGACTGAACGGCCAGCAGCCAGCCCAGGTAGAGCAGCCGCAGGTCCCCGGCGGCCAGCTCCGAACGCGCCTGGACCATGGCCGTGAGCTGGCCGCCCGGCTCCACCCAGTCATCATCCGGGTCGCGATCGGCGTACAGGCTGACAATCAGGTGATCATCGGTCTCGATGACGGACGCGGCGTCGGTGTAGCAGCACAGCCCCGCCGCCTCCGCATCCAGCACCCCGCGCGGCAGCCGGAACATCAGCCGCCGCGTCCCCCAGTTCGCCAGGTACAAGAACGCGTCGAAGTAGCGCTCCACCATCGCCTGCGGGTCGCCCTTGAGATCACCCCACTGGTACTCGTTGACGAACCTCGTGGCCGTAATCTCCGCCCGGGTCGAGATCGACCGCAGCTCAGCGCGCTGTTTCTCGGTCAGCGGGCGGTCCAGCGCGAGGAACTCGTAGTACTGGTACTCGCTCATCCTTGCGGCCCCCTTACCGTGCCCAGCGGCGATAGGCGGCGATCCACTCGGCCCCAGGGGGAGGCGGATCTGGCAGCGGCAGGTCAAGAACGGAAATGGCCTGCCGGTGCTTGCCGCGGACGCAGATTGCGACGATGCCGGAGTCGGCCTGGTCGATTGCCGGCACGGTCACCGTCAGTCCGAGGACCGTCGTCTCGAACGGCACGGCCAGGTTGTCCGCGATCATGGCGGCCAGCCCGGTCAGCTGCTCTTCCTCGCCGTAGCAGTCCACCGTAGCCTCGGCGATTAGCTCGTCCAGCTCCGCCCCGCTCAGCTCTTTCACGACGGCAAGCGTAAGAGCAATCAGCCGCCCACGCGGCGGATACCAGGACGGTGAGACTGGCTGGGCAAATGTTTTCACTACGATCAATGTGAGAACTGCGAAGCGTGGTCACGGTGGCTTCCATCCCGGGACAGCGGGAACGACCTGCCATGGTGACGGCGCCCGGTTCCAACAGCGGTCCCGGGCCGAGTGCGAACATCGGCATTTGGGACGCTGCCGAGTCCCGGAGCCATGCCAGGGCGGGCTGCGGTTCGCGTTCCATGGGCGGGTGCCGACCGAGGATTAGCAGGGTCCAGTCACCTCACGGGCACGGCAGCTCGGCGGCGTCTGTGGTGCCCAGCAGGTTGCGCGGCGCCCCGCTGGCCGGATCCAGGCACGGGGCGCCGGCCATCGGGGCTCACCTGCGGTAGCGGGACAGGACCCGCTACCGTAGCTCGTCGGCGGCCAGCCGTCCGGCCGCTACCTCGGCGAACAGCGCCAGGTGCTCCGCACCTGGCTGCAGGCCCTCGGCCCGCACCGATGCCAGCGCCGCCGCGACCGCGTGCTGCCGCTCGGCGGCCTCCTGCAGCGCTTCATACTGCTACCGACACAAGTGCCCCTCCGCCCGGCGGTGGGCGCCGAAACCAGCGGCCCCCAGCCCACGCCGGTTGCAGTGCTGGTACTTAACCGCGTGGTACGGGTGTGCGCCAGCAGGGTGGGATCTGAGGGAAATCAGACGGTCTGTGGTGGCTGATGCCAGGTAGGTCGTGTGGAGTTGACCTGAGGAGGTGGCTGCCATGGCGGCGGTGCGTGAGGGAAGACGAGGAGCTGTCCGGCCCGCGGATGCGGGTGGCCTAGCGGCATGGGCGGAGGAGTCGGGCCGCCGGGCCGGGGGACCGATGCGGGGCGGGTTGCGGTTCGTGTTCTATGGGCGGGTGTCGACGGAGGACTGGCAGGATCCGGTGACGTCGCGGGCGCGGCAGCGGGAGCAGGCCGAGGCGCTGGTCCGGGGACACGGGGTGATCGTGGCGGCGTTCTTCGACGCCGGGCAGAGCCGCACAGTGGCGTGGGGCCGGCGCCCGGAAGCCGCCGCTCTCGTCGCCCAGCTGGCCGATCCCGGCCGGGGATGGGACGCGATCGTGATCGGGGAATACGAGCGGGCGTTCTACGGCAGCCAGTACGCGGCGATGGCGCCGATGTTCGAGCATTACGGCGTCGGATTGTGGATGCCAGAGGCGGGCGGCCGGGTCGATTTCACGTCCGAGCATGACGAGCAGGCCATGACCTACCTTGGCCTGTCGTCGAAGCGGGAGGTGGCCCGGACCAGCATCCGGGTGCGGACCGCGATGGCGGTCCAGGTGCGGGAGCAGGGCCGGTACCTGGGCGGCCGCCCGCCGTAGGGGTACCGGCTGGGTGATGCCGGGCCGCACCCGAACAAGGCCCACGCGGCCTGGGGCCGCCGTGCCCGCCGTCTGGAGCCCGACCCGGAGACCGCGCATATCGTCCGGTGGATCTTCGCCCGGCGGCTGGCCGGGCATTCGGTGGCGCGGATCGCCCGGGCGCTTAACGACGCCGGGGTCCCGTGCCCGTCGGCGGCCGACCCGGGCCGGAACCCGCACCGCACCGGCGCGGGATGGATGCTGGGCACGGCGTAACCCGATGGCCCTTCCGTCTGTGTCACCTGCGTCCAGGTTCGCCAGGAGCAGGCCCAGTGAGTCGCCAGGGTGGCGCGCTGCCACTACTCGGTCGGCGAGCTGCGCAACCCGCAGCGCGTGGCGTCTGACAGGGAGCACACTGCCTAACGTCGGCTACTGATCAAACCCGGATGCTCCGGCTGGTCGCGGCCGGCGATTCGGCGGGGGCCCCCGGAGAGGCGCCCCGCCGAATACCGGAGCGTCGCGTTGTCCGCCGGGTTCCTAGAGCTCTTTGGCGTACTCCTGGTAATGCCGACTGATCCGTTCGCTGGTGCCGTAGTAGGCGTGCCGGCTCATATCGGCGCTGAACCGGCTCGCCGGCGGCGTGCGGCCGAGTGCCTCGGCCATCGCGCGGACGTGGTGGGGTGCGCAGCCGCAGCAGATGCCGAGGTAGTTGACTCCGAGCGCAGCCGCCGCCGTCGTGAACGCGCCTACCTCGTAGCGGGTCGCTAGGAACGGGTCTAGTGCGGTCGGGAATGGCCGCCCATTCGGGGGCAGTTCGTGACCTGGGTCGGTGAGCGACTGGAACGTCGGCTCGGCTTCTGTCGTGCGGTACGGCACCGGCAGGGCGGCGATGTAGCCGTCGCACGCGGCGCGGATTTCACCGAGTAGCGGCAGCATGGTGGCGAGCCCGCGGATGCAGTTCAGCCCGACCACATCCGCCCCGGCGTCTTGCAGGCGACGGCATGCCTCGCCGATCGGTTCGCCGCCGCGGACGATGGGCTGGCGATGAATGGTGAGCGTGACCACCGCATCGAGGCCGTGCGCCTTGATCGCTTCCAGCGCCAGCAGTGCCTCGCCGGGATAGTCGATGGTCTCAGCGATAACGAAGTCGACGCCAGCCTCGGCGGCCCACCCGACCTGCTCGGCGAACATGTCGCGGACGACCTTATGCGTCGCGGGATCGTCCGGGTCGTAGACGTTGGTGTTGCAGATGTTGCCGGCCACCAGGGAGTCGTGCTCGGCGCCGACCTCCTCGGCGATACGCAGCGCCTGCCGGTTGATCGGCTCGAGGTCACCCTCGCGGCCGATCACCGCCAGTTTCTCGCGGTGGGCGTAGTAGGTGAAGGCCTCAACCACGTCCGATCCGGCATGCACGTATTCCCGGTGCAGCCCGGCTACCATATCGGGCTCCTCGAGGACCACCTCAGGGACGAACGCGCCGGCCTGCAGGTAACCGCGGCGCTCGAACTCGAACAAATATCCCTCGGCGCAAATCACCGGTCCGGCCGCGAGCCGATCGAGAAGCCTACCCATGCACGACACCTCCAAGGTCTTATAGTCGGAACGACTGTACCGGGAAAATAGCGACGTAGGGATGCCTCGATGAAATCTTCCGCGCAGGTAGTCGTCATCGGCGGTGGCGTGATCGGCGCCTCGGTCCTCTACCACCTCACCGAACTGGGCTGGACGGATGTCGTGCTCGTCGAGCGCAAGGAGCTCACCGCCGGCTCGACCTGGCACGCCGCGGGCGGCATGCACACGCTCAACGGTGACCCTAATGTCGCGAAACTGCAGCAGTACACCGTCGAGCTTTATCGCAAGATCGAGGAGCGTTCCGGCCAGAACTGCTCCATCCACATGCCGGGCGGGCTGATGCTGGCCGGCGACCGGGAACGGATGGACTGGCTGCGGATGGCCCAGGCTCGCGGCCGCTATCTGGGCATGGATATGGAGATCATCTCGGCGGCCGAGGCCAAGCGGATGTTCCCGCTGCTGGAGGAGCGCTACTTCATCGGCGCGCTCTTCGACCCGGCCGAGGGTCACGTCGACCCGACCGGGGTCACCCGGGCCTACGCCGGCTGCGCGCGGCAGACCGGCGCCGAGATCTACCAGCACGCCTGGGTGAGCGACCTTCGCCAGCGCCCCGACGGCACGTGGGACGTCATCACCGACTCCGGCGAGATCCACGCCGAGCACATCGTCAACGCCGGCGGGCTGTGGGCCCGTGAGGTGGGCAGGATGATCGGCTTGGAACTGCCCGTGCTCGCGATGGAGCACATGTACTTGATCACCGAAGACATGGACGAGGTGGCCGAGCATAACGGGGCCACCGGACACGAGCTGCCGATGGCACTGGACTTCGACGGCGAGCTCTACATCCGCCAGGAGGGCGGCGGGATGCTGCTCGGCACGTACGAGCAGGCGTGCGTGCCCTGGTCACCGCGCGAGACGCCGTGGACCTTCGACAAGCAGCTGCTGACCCCCGATCTCGACCGGATCGCCCCGTCCCTGGAGATCGCCTTCAAGCACTATCCGGCAATGGCGGAGGCGGGGATCAAGAACGTGATCAATGGGCCGTTCACCTTCGCGCCGGATGGCAATCCGCTGGTCGGCCCGGTGCCCGGCGTGCGCAACTGCTGGATGGCCTGCGCGGTGATGGCCGGTTTTTCGCAGGGCGGCGGTGTCGGCCTCACGCTCGCGCGCTGGATGGTCGACGGCGATCCGGGGGAAGACATCTGGGCGATGGACGTGGCCCGCTTCGGCAACTGGGCGAGCCTCGCCTATACCAATGCCAAGGTGCGGGAGAACTACAGCCGCCGGTTCCGTATCACCTTCCCCAACGAGGAGCTCCCGGCCGGCCGGCCGCTGCACACCACGCCGGTCTACGACCGGCTCACTGCCCACAACGCGGTATGGGGCGCCGGCTTCGGGCTGGAGCATCCCCTGTGGTTTCAGCGGCCCGGGCAGGAGCCGCGCGAGGACGTGATGTTCCGTCGCTCCAACGCCTTCCCGGTCGTCGCGGAAGAATGCGCCATGGTGCGCGAACGCGTCGGGCTCACCGAGTGCTCCAACTTCGCCAAGTACCGCGTGACCGGCGCCGGCAGCGCCGACTGGCTGCAGGGGCTGTTCACCAACCGGCTGCCGCGAGCCGGCCGGATCAACCTCACCGCCGCCCTGGATTCCAGCGGTCACATCGTCGGGGAGTTTTCCGTGGCGCGGGTCGGCACAGACGATTTCTTCCTGTTCGGCTCGCAGATCGCCGAGGCGCATCACTCGCGCTGGTTCTCTGGCCACCTCACCGATGGTGTGCGGTTCGACGTGCTGGGCTTGTCCCTGGTGGGCCTCTCGCTGGCCGGTCCGGGCGCCCGCGACGTGCTCCAATCGGTCACCGACGCATCTTTGGCCACCGAGAATTACCCGTTCATGACGTTCCGCCGGATCGACGTGGGGATGATTCCCGCCTACGTCGGCCGGATGACCTACACCGGGGATCTTGGCTACGAGATCTGGGTCGCACCGGAGTACCAGCGAGCACTGTTCGATCTGCTGTGGCAGGCCGGGCAGCCCTACGGCATCGGCCTGTTCGGGTTCCGGGCGCTGATGTCGCTGCGCATGGAGAAGATGTTCGGCACGTGGGCGCGCGAGTACCGTCCGGTCTACACGCCGGCGGAGGCGCGAATGCACCGATCGCTCAAGCTCGATCACGACTTCATCGGCCGCGCTGCGGTGGAGGCGGAGCTGGCGCGCGGTCCGGCTCGGACGCTCAGCTACTTCGACATCATCCCCGATCCGGCGGAACCGGCTGACGTCGTCGGCGATGAGCCGATCTGGCACGGCGGGGCGGTAGTGGGCTGGGTGACGTCCGGTGCGTACGCGCATTACAGCCACCGCTCGCTAGCGTTCGGCTACGTGCCGAGCGAGCTCGCGGTGCCCGGCGCGATGTTCGAGGTGGAGATCATCGGCCAGCGCCGTCCGGCGAGACTGCTGCCAGAACCGGTGCTCGACCCGGCGGGCCATCGCATGCGCGTTTGATGGGACGCCGTCCTGACCCAGAACGACGGGCCGAGTTGCTGGACGAGGTGGTCCGCTACCTCGGCCGGAACGGCGTCGCCGGAGTGTCGCTACGGCCGGTTGCCCGCGCTCTGGGTGTGTCGGTCAACGCGCTGGTGCATCATTTCGGCAGCAAGGACGGACTGGTGGTCGCCGCGTTGCGGCGGGCCGCTGAGATTCAGCGGGGAGTCGAAGGGCGGTGGCGGCGGCAGGTACCTCACCTCTCCACGGCGGAGCTGCAGCGGCGTTGGTGGCGGTGGATCAACCGCAGCCCGGAGCACTTGGCGCTGGTGCGACTGGGGCTCGAAGCCGCCACGCTGGACGCCACGGTCAGCGGCCTGCCCGGTGATGTCCGTGCGGAGCAGATCTCGTTCTGGCGCGAGGGCATCGCCGACGGCCTGATCGCCGACGGCATCAGGCCTGAGGACGCTGAACGCGAGGCGTCGCTGATCAAGGCGACGTTCACCGGCCTGGTGCTCGACCTGCTGGCCACCGGTCACCGTAAGCGGCTCACCGATGCGCTTGAATGCTCCCTCAGTCGCCTCGACGATCTCAGGCAGAAGGCCCCGTGAGGGTGGCCGCAGGCAGACTCACACGGCGCGAGCACCACGGGCACGGTCACGTGCGGTCCAGGCCGGTCAAGCCGTCGGCCATCGAGCGGAACAGCGGGTCGGTGTAACCGGTCAGGGTGGCGTAGACCTGGTTAATCTGCTGGTAGGCGCGGACGGCCCCGGGGTCTGGGGTGAACTGCTGGCCGGGGCTGACCATCGCGGCGGTGGCCTGGTCCCAGCCGGGGTAGATGCCGTGGCCGACGGCGGCGCAGATGGCCGCGCCGAGGCCGGCGGCGTCGTTGACGGTGGTACGGCGAGCGGGGCGGCCGTAGACGTCGGTGACGATCTGCATCATCAGGTCAGAACGGGACCCGCCCCCGGACACCAGCACGGGCGAGAGCCGGCGGCCTAGCGCGTGTTCCATGGCCGCGGTGTTGTTGGCCATGGTCAGGGCGATGCCCTCGAGGATGGAGCGGTAGATGTGGGCGCGCCCCTGGCTGCCGTCGAAGCCCAGCAGCGCGCCGCGGCGCCAGGGCGCCTGCCCGGGTGCCAGCCAGTCCGGGATGGTCAGCAGCCCGTTGCTGCCCGGCGCCAGCTCGCCGGCCGCCTCGTTGAGGCCATCCTCCAGGTGCGCTGTCTCCAGGTTCGCCGTCCCGGCGGCTGACTCGCCGCCTGGCCCCTCCAGCAGGGTCCGGTACCAGCTGACCGTCCACATGCCGCGGCGGATCCCGGTGCTCTCGTACAGGTAGGTCCCGGGCCGGGCCGCGAAGTTGGCCCAGTAGCTGCCGTCCGCGCTGGATGAGGACGAGCCGATGGTCATGGCCGCGATGTAGGTGCCCAGCGACAGCAGCACGGTGCCGTCGTCGTCCAGGCCGCTGCCCAGCGCCTCGACGGCCTTGTCGTTGGCCGTGGCGTACACCGGCAGGCCAGCCGGGATGCCGGTGGCCCCGGCCGCCTCAGGGGTCACCTGGCCGAGCCGGCCGCCCGGGGGGACCAAGTCGAAGAGCATGTCGCGCGGCATGCCGGCGGCGGCGTAGGCAGCGGGATCGTCCGGCCAGGCCGCCGTGTCATGGTCGATGGGCCACATGCCCTCGTAGTTGGCCGCGGTGTCGGTGAACTGACCGGTCAGGCGGTGGGTGATGTAACCGGAGGAGGTGGTGACGTAGCGGGCTCGGGGGTTGTCGGCCTGGTAGGGCCGGGCGACTCGCTCGTCCATCCAGCTCAGTACCGGTTCGGCCAGGCTGCCATCGGCCCTCAGCAGGGCCCGGCAGAAGCGGATGGTGCACAGGCCCACTGCGGCGATGTCGGCGAGACTGCCGGGGAAGGCGGCCATGACGTCACGGCAGGCGCCGGCGATGGACTCCCAGATGTCGTCATCGGGGTGGACGGCATGCCCCGGCACCGAGATGTCATAGGGCTCAAGCCGTCTGCTGGCCGCGGCCAGGACCCGGCCGCGGGCGTCGAAGATGGTCACCTTGGTGCTCTGCGAGCCGTTGTCGATGGCCAGCAGGTACGGCTTCATGACGGCAGCGGGAAGATGGTGCCCGCGTTCATCACACCCTGGGGGTCGAACGCCTGCTTCAGGGTCGTCAGCAGCCAGTAGGCACTGCCGTGCTCGTCGGCCACCCACTGGGTGCGGTACTTGCCGATCCCGTGGTGGTGCACCATCGACCCGCCCGCCCGCAGCGCTTCCTCGACGATGATCGCGTTCAGCGGCTTGTGGTAGACCTCGATTTCCTCGCGCGGGCCGCACCTGATCTCGTAGTCGTAGACGAAATACAGGTTGGTCCCGGTCTGGTAGCTGTGCGAGGAATGGGCGCCGAGCATCGTCAGGTCACCGGCCCGCGGGAACTCGCCGCGGATCCGGCTCATTACGGCGGCGAACAGGCCCGCAGCCCGCGACCAGTCGACGGAGACCTCGGTGGTGTAGCCGAGGCGGGCGTGGGCGAGCATATCGGCCTTCTCGGCGTCGATCTTGTCCTGGCCCCAGTTGAGGTTCTCGAACCACCGCCGGATCAGGTCGTCGTCCACACGCTCGTGGCCGCGGCCGGCGAACAGGTCCCTGATCGCCGCCGCGGTGGCCGCGGCGATGGGCTCGGGGCCCTCAGCCACCAGCACGACGACGTTCTGGCCCCGGTAGAAGCCGGCGAAGTGCTGGCGGGCGTCCTCGGGTGAGTAGACCCGGCACACCGACGGCCGGTAGCCCGCGGTGATCAGCTCGCGGAGCGCGTCGATGCCATCGGCGAACTCCTCCACCAGGAACCCGAAGTACCGGTTGTTCTCCGGCTGATAGGGGAACAGCTTCACCGTCACCTCGGTAATGAAGCACAGCGCGCCCTCGCTGCCGATGACGATGTGGCGGATGTCCGGACCCGCGGCCCGCCGCGGCACGTTCTTGATCCGGGCCACCTGCCCGCCGGGGAAGACCGCCTCCAGGCCCACGACCAGGTCCTCGATGCCGCCGTAGAGGGTGGAGAACTGGCCGATCGAGCGCGTGGCGACCAGGCCGCCCAGCTGGGCCAGCGGCTTGGACTGGGGCGAGTGCCCGGTGGTCAGGCCCCGGGCCCGGACGGTGTCCTCCAGGTCCTGGAGGCCGGCGCCGCACTGCACGGTGGCCATCATGTCCACCGGGTCGACGGACAGGATCGCGTTCATCCGCGACCCGTCCACCACGAGGCTGTCCTCGATCACCGTCTCCAGGCCGCCTTCGGTGGCGGTCCCTCCGGTCCGCGGCACGATGTTGACGAGGTTCTGCTCGGCGAACCGCAGCACCGCCGCCACATCGGCCGTGGAAGAGGGGTAAACGATCGCGGCCGGGATCGGCCCGTCGTAGATGCCGTGTACGGCGGTGTACTTGCGGAACCGGTCGACGCTGGCCTGCCTGAGCTGCTCGTCGCGGGTGTCGACGGCGGTCGCGCCGAGGAGTCCGGTCATCGCGTCGATGATCGACTTGCGGGTCAGCGGGGATCGGGATGGGGCCATGGCGAAGGTCGCTCTCCGGGTAGCTGCGCGGTCAGCGGACAAGGTAGCCGCCGTCGACCACCAGGACGTGGCCGTTGACGTAGTCCGAGGCCCGGCTGGCCAGGAAGACCACCGCCCCCATCAGGTCGGCGGTCTCCCCCCAGCGGGCCGCGGGGATGTGCTCGACGATGCGGCGGTCGGCCTCGGGATCGGCCCGGGTCGCTTCGGTGATGGCGGTCTTGAGGTATCCCGGCGCGATGGCATTGACCTGGATATTGCAGGCCGCCAGCTCGTCGCAGTAGGCCTTGGTGAAGCCCGCGATCCCGGCCTTGGTCGCGGCGTAGGCAGGTGAGCGCCGCCCGCCGAGGAAGGAGAACAGCGACGCGATATTGATGATCTTGCCGGACCGCTGCCCGATCATGAACCGGCTGGCCTCGTGGGCAAGCTCGAAGGCGGCGGTCAGGTTGACCGACACCATCGGGTCCCACCGGTCACGGCCGAACTCCGCCACGTCAGCCAGCAGGTTGATGCCGGCGGAGTTGACCAGGATGTCGACCGAGCCCAGCGCCTCCACGCAGCTCCGGGTGATGGCGGCTGGCACGCCCGGCTGGGTGATGTCGGCTTTTTCGAACACGAACCGGCGTCCGGAGGCCTCGATCAGGGTCCGGGTGGTGCCGTCGTCCTCGGCCAGGGCGACCGCGAATACGTCAGCGCCGGCTTTGGCCAGGGCCACCGAGAAGGCCCGGCCCAGGCCAGTGTTGCCGCCGGTGACCAGGGCGTTACGCCCGACGAGAGAGAACAGGTCGAGGCTGAAGTCGGCGATGTCCACAGATCAGCTGCCATCCAAGGTGGGAGGTAGGGCCGGCTTGGATCGTTCGCCAGGGTAGCGCGTGAGGCTGGCGGCACGGCAGGTGGATACTGTGAGCGTGACCGTCGACCTAGTCCGAGAGGACTATTGAGTGACGCAGACAGCCGACGCAGTCGTGATTGGAACCGGGGTCATCGGTGCCGCTGTCGCCTACGAGCTCGCACAGACTGGACTGCGGGTCGTGGCTATCGACCGGCTGGGCGGTGTCGGTTCGGGCTCTACCAGCTCGTCCGCAAGCATCGTCCGCTTTCACTACTCGACCTTCGAGGGCGTGGCCGCTTCCTGGGAAGCCAAGTTCAGCTGGGAGGGCTGGCCCGAATATCTGGGCAGCCGTCCTGAGGAATCCCTGGCCAGATTTATGAAGACAGGCTGCCTGATCCTTGATGGCAGTACCCAGCGTGAGCGGGTGCTGCCTCTCTTTGACCGCGTCGGTGTCCCGTACGAGTGCTGGGATGCTGAGACCATCCGGCAGCGGGTGCCGGGTATGGATCCCGGACGGTACGCTCCGCCCAAACCGGTCACGGACGCTGCATTCTGGACCGATGCCGATGGCGAACTCGGTGCCTACTACACGCCCGACGGCGGGTTCATTGACGACCCGCAGCTGGCGGCGAGGAACCTCATGGCGGCGGCGGAGCGGAGCGGGACCGAAGTTCAGCTCCGCGAACAGGTCGTGGCGATCCTCCAGAAGAATGGGCGGGTCCAGGGCGTAATGCTGCGCTCAGGAAGCGTGATTCAATCTCCCGTCGTGGTCAATGCGGCGGGCCCGTACTCCGGTCAGGTTAACGCTCTTGCGGGCGTCCCAGGAGAATTCCGGATCCGAACCCGCCCACTGCGGCAGGAAGTCCATTCCGTGCCTGCGCCGCCTGGCTACGCGGGCGGCGAGCTGGGTCCCGCTGTCACGGACGGAGACCTGGGAACATACTTCAGATCTCACTTCGGCGGGCAGCTTATCGTTGGAAGCGCGGAGCCGGAATGCGATGCCCTCCACTGGATAGATGACCCGGATGTTTTCGAGGCCGAGCCTACCGCGCAGACGTGGGATGCGCAGGTACTCCGCCTGGCCCGAAGAATCCCGTCGCTGGGCATCCCGCCCCGTCCCGTTGGTTACGCTGCCCTCTATGACGTCGCCGACGACTGGATCCCGGTCTACGACCGCACCTCACTGGCTGGGTTCTATGTGGCCATCGGCACGAGTGGCAACCAGTTCAAAAACGCTCCTGTCGCCGGCCGCTTTATAGCGGCCCTGGTACACGCTTGCGAAAACGGACACGATCACGACTCGGATCCGGTTGTGTTTAGCGGACACTTTACCAAGAACGAAATAAACCTCGGGCACTACTCACGCCTTCGCCAGCCCCATGTGGAGAGCGCGGGCAATGTGATGGGCTGATAACACCCAGGGTCCCGGACTGGGCGGACTGCTGTGGCCGGTCGGCGGTGGCGGCCGGATCGGGGGCGGGTTAGCCGGCTAGGGCACCAGCCTGGCGGGCGGTGACCAGGCCCCGCGCGGCCAGCCAGCCTTAGCAGTGGTGCACAGCGGCGCCTGACTGCCATGGTCGTGGAACTTGCTCACAACCGCTCATAGTACTCGCGGATCTTGGCTGCCATGAGCTTGCGGCGTGCAGCCAGGAATGCCGGGTAGGTGACCGACGTGACTTCTCCGAGCGTCATCGGAAGAGCGTTCTCGCGAAGATTCCTTGAGAGGTCATCACGGTCGATGATCTCGCCAAGAGTCAGCACGCCTGTGCGGATCTGCTCTTCTAACTAGGCAGGGTCACTCGAGTGATGAAAGACTGCCCCAAGCTGTCCTACTGAGCCGAGCTGCGGGCGGCGGCCTCGGCTTGACGCCGTTAGCTCTCGTGAAGAATTGGCCAACCCGGCGTCTCCCGGATCGCAGTGGCGCCGCTAAGAACCAGGACCAGGTCTGCACCGGCACGGGATTAATCAAAACGAAGTCGGCGTCTGCGCCGCCCGGCGAGCTCTTAGTTGCCTTATCGACTCCGCCGCCACCGTCCGCGACAGCAGTCCGAGCGCTGCCAGACAGAGCAGCCGACAACATTCGTTCCACGAACAGAGACACACAGAGGGCACAAACTCTCACGGCCCGTGAGCCGGTGCACGTCGTATCCGCCCGGCTCGGCCATGCCAGCGCCGTGGTGACGATGACCGTCTACGCGCACGTTCTGCCAGGCAGCCAGCGTGATGCCGCCGACCGGTTCGCGGCCCTAGTCGGAGGTGCGCAAGCATGACCGAGATCAGGATCGTGGTCCTGGCCGACCTCAACGGCCGCCGCTTCGACGATGACGTCGACCCGGCCGACGTCACATTCGATGAGCACGGAACGCCCATCCTGGAGTACGGCTACCATCCGGTCCACCGCGACGGATGGACGCTATGGACCGCCGATGGCGAGGAGCACTTCATCTCGAGCCGTCTCGATGACGTCGAGTGGGCTACCGGTCAAGCACGCCAGCGGCTTGAGATGGGAGGCGGAATCATGACCGGTGGGCCGCAAGCATCAGATCGGCATCAAAGCTGTGCGGGAGAGGCAATTACGACCCTCTCACCTGCGCAAATGTCGTGTCCGAGGGGGGACTTGAACCCCCATGCCCTTTTGGGGCACTAGCACCTCAAGCTAGCGCGTCTGCCTATTCCGCCACCCGGACGTGCGATGCAACGTACGCATCGGCTGAGCTACCTTAGCAAACCCAACGCCCCCAAGCGAGCCACCCAGCCCACCGGAACAGCCCACCAGCCCGCCCCGGCACGCACCCAAGCCAGCCCACCGAGCCACCCCACCCGACCGGCTCACCCGCCGCCCGTACACACCAGTACGCCCCGGTGCGACCATAGAAGCGTGACAGCGAATCATGTGACCGCAGAAGAAGAGGTCACCGACATCTGCCGTGACCTGATCCGGATCGACACCTCTAACTTCGGGGACCACTCCGGCCCAGGCGAGCGCGAGGCTGCCGAACTCGTCGCCGGCCTGCTGTCCGAGGTAGGCCTCGAGCCCACCGTGCTGGAGTCCCACCCCAAACGCACCAGCCTTGTCGCCAGAATCGAGGGCCGCGACAGCACCAGGCCCGCGCTCCTGGTCCACGGCCACCTGGACGTCGTGCCCGCCAGCGCGCCGGACTGGACCCGCGACCCGTTCTCCGGCGAGATCGCCGACGGCTGCGTCTGGGGACGCGGCGCCATCGACATGAAGGACATGGACGCGATGATGCTGGCCCTGGTGCGCCAGCGGCTGCGCGAGGGCCGCAAGCCCGCCCGCGACATCGTGCTCACCTTCACCGCGGACGAGGAGGCCGGCGGCGCCTGGGGTGCCCGCTTCCTGGTCGACAAGCACCCGGACCTGTTCGAGGGCGTGACCGAGGCGGTCGGCGAGGTCGGCGGCTTCAGCCTGACCCTAGGGGACCGGCGGCTCTATCTCCTGCAGACGGCGGAGAAGGGCATCGCCTGGATCCGGCTGACGGTCCAGGGCCGGGCCGGGCACGGATCCATGGTGCAGCCGGACAACGCGGTGACCGAGCTGGCCGAGGCGATCGGCCGGCTGGGGCGGCACGAGTGGCCGACCCGCCTCATCCCGTCCGTCCAGGCTTTCCTGGAAGGTGCCTCTCAGGCTATTGGGGCAGATATTGCGCCGAACGATCCCGGTCCACTTCTCGCTAAAATAGGAGCAGCCTCCCGCATCATATCCGCGACGCTGCGGAATACGGTAAATCCGACAGTTCTGCGCG
This sequence comes from Streptosporangiaceae bacterium, assembly GCA_049284535.1. Classification (GTDB taxonomy): domain Bacteria; phylum Actinomycetota; class Actinomycetes; order Streptosporangiales; family Streptosporangiaceae; genus Palsa-504. Next base: position 9,573 of record JBAPYC010001315.1, on the reverse strand, counting down.
CCGGTTATAAAGTCAATGTCGTGCCGCAAACCGCTACTGCGGAAGTCGACGGGCGTTTCCTGCCTGGATATGAGGAAGAGTTCCTGGCCGAGCTCGATGAGGTGCTCGGCCCGAACGTGACCCGTGAGTTCATCCACCAGGACATAGCGGTGGAAACGAGCCCCGATGGTGACCTGTACGACGCCATGACCAGCGCACTGGTCGGCGAGGACCCGGACGCGCGGGTGATCCCGTACTGCCTGTCGGCGGGCACAGACGCCAAGTCGTTCAGCCGCCTGGGCATGCGCTGCTTCGGTTTCACGCCGCTGCGGCTGCCGTCGGATCTGGACTTTTCCGGAATGTTTCACGGTATCGACGAGCGTGTTCCGGTCGATGGGCTCCAATTCGGCGTCCGGGTGCTGGACCGCTTCTTTGACTGCTGTTAGCTCATACACTCAGGTCAGCTAGCTCATACACTCAGGTCAGCGCTTGTATACGGCAAACACCCCTTAGCCGGCTGGTCGCAATTTCCCCGGTTAACTCAACGCGAGTACTCCTAGTGATGCTAAGATCACTGCTTGTAGTCAGAACGCCCAGCCGGGCGCCTGCTACAACACCCCCCGCGCACCACATGCAATCAAGGAGTACCCATGCGTCCATGGGCACAGTGGACGGCCCGGTGTTGGCTGCCACGGGCGGCGCTGGTGGCCGCCGGCTTCGCTGCCACGAGCGCCGGCTTGTCCGGCGTCGCCCTCGCCGCGGCTGGCGACGGCAACCCGTCAGGCAGCGTTTCCGTGCTCGGTGGTAATCAGATCGGCCTGCCGGTTAGCGTCCCGGCGACCGTCTGCGGTATTTCCGGCGCCCTGCTTGGTGTCGCCGGGGCCGGCTGCAGTGGCGGAGCCACCTCCGTCACGAATCCCGAGACAGCCGGCCCCTCTGCTGCTAGCTCGGCGGCTTCCAGCCCTTCGTCGGCTGGATCCGCCTCGGCCCGCACGTCGTCCGGCGGTAACTCCGCCGGCCCCGTGTTGGTCGGCCCCGTGTTGGCCGGCACTGGGCAGGTCGGCAGCGGCAACCAGTTAAGCGTTCCGGTCAGTGTCCCCGCGGACATCTGCGGCAACGCGGTCGCCGTGCTCGGCGACTCGTCCGCGGGATGTGCCGGGGGCGCGTCCGCCAGCACCGTTACCGGCGGCACCATTGCCGGCGGTGCGGCCGGATCCGTGGTCAGCGGCGTGCTGACCCCGGTGAAGGCGGCCGTGTCGTCGGCACTGAACGCGGTGACGCCCCAGGGGCGCACCGCCGGGGCGATGGCAGGCCTGGCACCGGCGTCGGGCCTGGCTCCCGGTTCGGGAGCGGCCGGAAACAGCAACGGAACGCAACGGAACTCCAGCACCACCTCCTTCGCCCAGCCGGGCGCGGGAGACCCATCCGTTCCGGCTGCCAGCCAGCTGGCCGGAATCGGTGCCCTTCCGGGCCTGGCCGACCTGCCGTCAGTGGCGGGCCTGACCACCATGCCGGCCCTGAACGGCGACACGGGCGGCGGCGTGCCGATGCCGGCCACCGCGCTCAGCGCGGCGACTGCCCCGCCAATGAGCAGTAATTCCTTCGCGGCCCTGGCCGTCGGCGCATTGCTGGCGGGGGCGTCCGCGCTGAAAATCGCCGGCCGTCGCGTGCGCGACCGCCGGACAGGATTGGAGTAGCAATCATGAAGAAGGTCAGGTGGTTGTCGGCTGCGGCCGGCACGGCGATAGTCGCTGTTTCCCTCGCAATGCCCACCGCGGCGTACGCCGCCGGCCCGAGTGGCAACACCACGGGTCTGGGGAACCTCTCGCTCCTGAACGGGAACGGCATCAACCTGCCGGTGAGCCTGCCGGTCGACCTCTGCGGTATCGGCGTCGGGGTGCTCGGCGGGTCCGAGGCCGGGTGCCAGGGTGGCGCCAGCTCGAACACGACCGTCGTCGACCCGTCCGGCGGTCCGGCCGGGGGCCCGGCCGGCGGCTTGGCCGGCGGTTCGGCTGGCGGCTCGGCTGGCAGCGGTGACACCAGCGGCGTCGGCAACATCACCGCCGTGAACGGCAACACCATCAACGCTCCAGTCAGCGCGCCGATCAGCCTCTGCGGGGTCTCCGGCGCGGTCGCCGGCGCGGCCACATCGCACTGCGCCGGCGGATCTCACTCCAGCACCGCCATCGTCGGTTCCGGTGGCGGCGGCGGCAACGACGGCGACACCTCGGGCGTCGGCAACATCTCCGCCGTGAACGGCAACACCATCAACGCACCGATCAGCGCGCCCATCGACGCGTGCAGCATCTCGCTGGCCATCCTCGGGCTCGCCAACTCCGGCTGCGCCGGCGGCGCCACCACCGACACCGCCATCGTCGGTTCGGGCGGCGGCGGCGGCAACAATGGCGACGTCACCGGCATCGGCAACCTGTCCGCCGTGGACGGCAACACCATCAACGCGCCGATCAGCATCCCGATCAGCGTCTGCAGCGTCTCGCTGGCCGTGCTCGGGGAGGCCGACTCCGGCTGTCGCGGCGGTGCCACCACCACGACCACCATCATCACCCCGCAGCCCACCTGCCACGGCGCGGACTGCACCCCGCCGCCGGCCTGCCGCGACCGGGATTGCACCCCGCCGCCGGTGTGCCACGGCCGCGACTGCACCACCCCCGTCTGCCACGGCACCCACTGCACCACCCCGGTGTGCCACCGCACGCACTGCACCACGCCCCCCGGCTGCGTCGGCCACACCTGCACGGTGGTCCCGCCGGCCGGCGGCACGCACCACCGGCACCCGGGCGGCGTCATTCCCGGCATCACGACTTCCGGCGGTTCCGGTCCGGGCCTCGGCAACAATGCCGGCAGCTCGGGCAGCACGAACGTGACCTCAGCCACTACCACGGCGATGTCGGGCAACCTGCCCACCACCGGCGCGGACCTGGCAGCGGTCGCAGCGGTCGCATTCGGCAGCATCGCCGCGGGTACCGGCGCGGTGATGTTCGCCCGGCGCCGCCGGAGCAACCAGGCCAGCCAGGGGCAAGTCAGCCAGGCAGCCTAGCCCTCCCGGGCGGTCGCGCCAGTCAGGCGGCCGGGCCAGCCACACGGTCGACCCCACCTCAACCGGTCGACTCCCGTCAGGCGGCCCGGCCCCACTGGCCCCGCCCTTCCAGGGCCACACCCGCCCCGCAGCCGAGCCTTTGTCAGGGGGCTCAGGCCAGCCGGGCGGCGTGGCCCGCGCCGCGCGTCGGCGGCGCCCCTGTGTGCGGCTTCTTCCCGCCCCTTCCGGGAGAAGCCGCACACAGGCATGTCCGGGCAGGAAAGCCCAGGGAACGGGCAGGAAAACGCCGGGAAAAGCGTTAGAGAAAGTGCCACCGAAAAGCAGCAGTCCGGGCCGCGGTGTAACCGCCAGATCGCGGGATCAGCTCAGAATGTGCGGACTGCGCGTATGATTCGCCTTCGGAGGGTAGCCTTCCTGCTGCCGTCGGCGTTGAGCCGGAGCCTGGCAAGTTCCCAGTGTCCGTACTCGGCGTGGTCGGTCAGGATCCGCCGCGCGGTGTCGCGATTGGTTCCGCGCGGCAGATACACGACCAGGTAGGCATACTCGGCCATCGGTCCTATTGTGCTTAAGTTCACCGGTGATTCAACCCATGGCGGGAAAGTTGCCGGCTTATTACGGCGGGCGTACGGGAACACACCGAACCGGGCCGATGGTTGCAGCTTCAGGGCTGCGCGTGACCACAGGTACCGTGAACGGGTCACGGCGCGGATGCGAGGACGGGAAGAACGTGCCAGCGAGGACATCGACGACGACTACTAAAACGGCCAGCGGCGCCAAGGGTGCCGCCCAGAAGACCAGCACTAAGACCAGCACCAGGGCCAGTACCGCCAAGACCAGTGCCGCCAAGGGCACGGTGAAGAGCGGCGGCGGCGCCAGGGCGAGGACGGCTGCCACCTCTGCGGGCGACGGCCAGAGCACCAAGCTGGTCATCGTCGAGTCCCCGTCCAAGGCCCGCACCATCGCCGGCTACCTGGGCCGGGGCTACGTGGTCGAGTCCAGCGTGGGCCACATCCGGGACATGCCCGACAGCGCGGCCGACATCCCGGCCAAGTACAAGGGCGAGCCCTGGGCCCGGCTCGGCGTCAACGTGGACGACAACTTCCAGGCCTTGTATGTCGTGCACAACGACAAGAAGCAGCAGGTCTCCAAGCTCAAGAGCCTGCTCAAGGACGCCGACGAGCTCTTCCTGGCCACTGATGAAGACCGCGAGGGCGAGGCCATCGCCTGGCACCTGCTCGAGGAGCTCAAGCCCAAGGTCCCGACCAGCCGGATGGTCTTCCACGAGATCACCCCGGAGGCGATCGCCCGCGCCATCGCCAACCCGCAGCAGCTCGACGAGGGCAAGGTCGACGCCTACCAGGCCCGCCGGGTGCTTGACCGGCTGTACGGGTATGAGGTCTCGCCCGTGCTGTGGAAGAAGGTCATGCCCAAGCTGTCGGCCGGGCGCGTGCAGTCCGTCGCCACCCGCCTGGTCGTCGACCGTGAGCGGGAGCGGATCGCGTTCCGCGCCGCTGCCTACTCCGACATCGAGGCCGAGTTCGCAACGGCCGAGCACGGCAAGCCCGGCGCCGAGGAACCCACCAGCTTCACCGCCAACCTGGTCAGCGTGGACGGCCGCCGGGTCGCCCAGGGCCGCGACTTCACCGCCGCCGGCCAGCTGAAGGGCGCCAGCAGCGACGTCCTGCACCTGGACGCGCAGGCCGCGGCCGCGCTGGCGCAGCGGCTGGAGAACTCCGCCTTCGCCGTCTCCAGCGTGGAGCGCAAGCCGTACAAGCGCTCGCCGTACGCGCCGTTCCGCACCACCACGCTGCAGCAGGAAGCCTCCCGCAAGCTGGGCTTCTCGGCCAAGCACACGATGTCGGTGGCCCAGCGGCTGTACGAGAACGGCCACATCACCTATATGCGCACCGACTCGGTGACGCTGTCCCAGACCGCGATCAGCGCGGCCCGCAAGCAGGCCGCCGAGCTGTACGGCGCGAATTACGTGCCGGACGCCCCGCGTGTCTACGCCAGCAAGGTCAAGAACGCCCAGGAGGCGCACGAGGCCATCCGCCCGGCCGGTGACAGCTTCCGCACCCCGAACCAGGTCCGCAGCGAGCTGTCCTCCGACGAGCGCCGCCTGTACGAGCTGATCTGGCAGCGCACCGTGGCCTCGCAGATGAAGGACGCCACCGGCGAGTCGGTCTCGGTCCGGGTGGCCGGGTCCTCTTCCGCGGGTGAGCGGGCCGAGTTCGGCGCCAGCGGCAAGATCATCAACTTCTACGGCTTCCTCAAGGCCTACGTCGAGGACACCGACGACGCCACCGACCGGGACGACCGCGAGCGCCGGCTGCCGCCGATGGCCGAGAGCGACCCGCTGGACGTGCTCCGGCTGGCCGCGGCCGAGCACTCCACCCGGCCGCCGGCCCGCTACACCGAGGCGTCGCTGGTCAAGGAGCTGGAAGACCGGGAGATCGGCCGGCCCTCGACCTACGCGAGCATCATGGGCACGATCCTGGACCGCGGCTACGTGTTCAAGAAGGGCACCGCGCTGGTCCCCTCGTTCCTGGCCTTCGCCGTGGTCACCCTGCTGGAGCGGCACTTCGGCCAGCTGGTCGACTATGAGTTCACCGCGCACATGGAGGACGTGCTCGACGAGATCGCCCGCGGCGAGGCCGAGCGGGTGCCGTGGCTGCGCCGGTTCTACTTCGGCGACGGTGCCGCCGACGGCGACGACCCGGGCCTGAAGTCCCTGGTCGGCGACATCAGCGACATCGACGCGCGGGACGTCAGCTCGTTCCCGCTGGCCGGGTCCGACATCGTGGTGCGGGTCGGCCGGTACGGGCCCTACCTGGAGCGCGACGGGCAGCGGGTGAACGTCCCCGACGACATCGCGCCGGACGAGCTGACCGTGGAAAAGGCCGAGGAGCTGTTCAGTCAGCCGAACGAGGATGTGCTTCTCGGCGCTGATCCCGATAGCGGTCTGCCGGTGGTCGCCAAGGCCGGCCGGTTCGGCCCATACGTGACCGAGCAGCTCCCCGACGACGCGCCCGCCTCCGCCAAGCCGCGCACCGCGTCGCTGCTGAAGTCGATGGCGCTGGACACGGTCACGCTGGCGGACGCGCTCAAGCTGCTGAGCCTGCCCCGCACCCTGGGCGAGCTCGACGGCGAGCCAGTCACCGTGCAGAACGGCCGGTACGGGCCCTACGTCAAGAAGGGCACGGACAGCCGGTCGCTGGAGACCGAGGAGCAGCTGTTCTCCATGACCCTGGCCGAGGCCAAGGAGCTGTTCGCCCAGCCCAAGGCGCGCGGCCGCCGCACCGGCGCCGCCGCCCCGCCGCTGCGCGAGCTGGGCGACGACCCGGCCACCAAGAAGCCGATGGTGATCAAGGACGGCCGGTTCGGCCCGTATGTGACCGACGGGGAGACGAACGCGTCGCTGCGCAAGGGCGACGAGGTCGCCACGATCACCATCGAGCGGGCCGCCGAGCTGCTCGCTGACCGGCGCTCCGCCCCGCCGTCTCCCCGCCGCCGGAGCACCACGACGACCAGGAAGAAAGCTGCCACCCCGGCCCGTTCGGCCTCGAAAAAAGCTGCCACCCCCACCCGTTCGGCCTCGAAGAAATCCTGACCGGCATGTGTGGCGTCACGATCAAGGACTAACCCGTTATGGGGCCCGTACTGCCGATACGCTTACGCCGTGAACTTCCGCGCCGCACCGAGATCTGACGGCGCCGACCGGGGGGAGCCCGGCCGCGGCGTCGTGCGGCGCCACCATGCCCGCCACCCTGGGACCCGCCATCCGGGGACCAGGGAGCCCGGCGTGCTGTCGATTAAGCCGTTCCGGCGGTTGTGGATCGCGCTGTCCCTGTCCAGCCTGGGTGACTGGCTGTCTATCCTCGCGCTCATCGTGCTCGCGCCGTCACTCACGCCGGGCGGCGCGGTCGCCAAGACCTCGGCCGTCGGCCTCGTCTGGGTGGTGACGCTGCTGCCGGCGCTGCTGTTCGGGCCGCTGGCCGGGGCGCTGGCCGACCGGCTGGACCGCCGGATGCTGATGATCGCCGGCGACGTGATCCGCGGCCTGCTGTTCCTGTCGATCCCGCTCTTCCCGAACCTGACCTGGATCTACGTCGCCAAGTTCCTGGCCGGCATCACCAGCCAGTTCTGGAGCCCGGCCACCTCGGCGTCCATTCCCAACCTGGTGCCCAAGGACAAGCTGGAACGGGCCAACCAGCTCAGCCTGCTCACCACCTACGGCACGGCGCCGCTCGCGGCCGGCCTGTTCAGCGTGCTGGCCCTGGTCAGCGAAGGGATCAGCCGGGTCACGCCGCTGTTCCACGCCAGCAACGTGGACCTGGCCCTGTACTTCAACGCCGCCTCCTACTTCATCTCCGCGATCACCGTCTACTTCATCCACGAGATCCCCAAGCGCAGCGCCAGCGGGAAGATCTCCGTCCCGTCCACGCTGAAGTCCATCTGGGACGGCTGGCGGTTCATCCGGAACACCCCGGCCGTGCGCGGCCTGGTGCTCGGCATGCTGGGCGCGTTCGCCGCGGCCGGCGTGGTGGTGGGCCTGGGCTACCAGTACGTCTCGGCCACGCTGCACGGGGGCAGTGCGGGCTGGGGTCTGGTCTTCGCCGCCATCTTCATCGGGATGGCGCTGGGCATGGCGCTGGGCACCAAGGTGCTCGGAGACTTCAGCCGCCGCCGCCTGTTCGGCGTCACGCTCACCGCGGCCGCGATCTCGCTCGCGCTGATCGGCCTGGTGCCGGTGCTGGGCGCGGTGGTCCTGTTCGTGGTGCTGCTCGGCGCGCTGTCCGGCATCGCCTACGCGACCGGTTTCACCATCGTCGGGCTCGAGGTCGACGACGACACCCGCGGCCGCGTGTTCGCCTTCTTCATGTCCACCATCCAGGTCATCCTGCTCGCGGTGATCGCGGTGGTGCCGTTCATCTCGGCCGGCCTGACCGGGCTGATCACCCACCTGAACGGCACCGGCAACGTGAAGATCGGCAGCGTGGTCTACGCCTCGGCCGGGCAGAACGTGGTCATCTTGCTGGCCGCGCTGATCGCGGCGCTGCTCGGGGTGAGCTCCTACCGGCAGATGGACGACCGCAAGGGCGTGCCGCTGGTCGCGGACCTGCTGGCCGCGATCCGCGGCGAGCATCTGCCGTCGCCGGCCGAGGCCGCGGCCGCTGCGGCCATGAACGGGAACGCCGCCCTGGCCGCCTCGCCCGGGCTGTTCATCGCGTTCGAGGGCGGCGAGGGCTCGGGCAAGACTACCCAGGCCCGGCTGATCGCGATCTGGCTGCGCGAACTCGGCTACGACGTGCTGACCACGCACGAGCCGGGCGCGACCAAGATCGGCATGCGGCTGCGCGCGCTGCTGCTCGACACCACCCACACCGGCATGTCGGCGCACGCCGAGGCGCTGATGTACGCGGCTGACCGGGCCGAGCACGTGTCCTCGGTCATCGCCCCGGCGCTGGAGCGCGGCGCGATCGTGATCACCGACCGGTACGTCGACTCCTCGCTGGCCTACCAGGGCGCGGGCCGGGGCCTGGACCTGGACGAGATCACCCGCTTCAACCGCTGGGCCACCGGCGGGCGCACCCCGGACCTGACCATCCTGCTGGACATGGACCCGATAGCGGGGCTGAGCCGCCGGGCCCGTTCGGCGGACCGGCTGGAGGCCGAACCCGCCGAGTTTCACCTGCGGGTCCGCCAGGGCTTCCTCGACCTGGCCCAGGCCGATCCATCGCGTTACCTCGTGCTGGACGCCGCCCGCCCGCCCGGCGACGTCACCCGCGACATCACCGAGCGGATCCGCGAGCTGCTGCCCGACCCAGTCCCCTCGGTTGCCGAAGCCCACACCGGCGAGATCCCCGCCGTCCGCGAACAGGTCCTCACCCCCACCCCCCGCCACCCCCGCAGCGCCCCATGACCGGCGTGTTCGCCGACCTGCCCGGCCAGGACGCGGTCGTCGCCCAGCTCCGCAAGGCCGCGGCGGCCGCCTCAACCGTGCTGGCCGGCGGCCACCCCGAACCGGGTGCGATGACGCACGCCTGGCTGTTCACCGGCCCGCCCGGCTCCGGCCGCTCGGTGGCGGCCCGGGCCTTCGCCGCCGCGCTCCTCTGTGACGACGCCGACGACGGCGGCTGCGGCGACTGCGCCTGCTGCCACCAGGTGCTGGCCGGCACCCACGCCGACCTGCTGCTGGTCCGGCCCGAGGGGCTGTCCTACGGGGTGAAGCAGACCCGCGACCTGGTGCTCCGCGCCGCGGGCAAGCCCACCGGCGGCCGCTGGCAGATCGTGTTGTTCGAGGACGCCGACCGCTGCACCGAACAAGCCGCCAACGCCCTGCTCAAAGCCATCGAGGAACCGGCTCCCCAGACGGTGTGGCTGCTGTGCGCGCCGTCCGCCGAGGACCTGGTGCCCACGATCAGGTCACGCTGCCGCGTCGTCACGCTCACCGTGCCGTCGTCGGCGGCCGTCGCCCAGGTACTGACCGAACGCGACGGCATCGAGCCCGCCAAGGCGCTGGCCGCGGCCCGCGC
>JBAPYC010001314.1:0-2842 GCA_049284535.1 Streptosporangiaceae bacterium | reverse complement strand
CGGCAGCCTGACGCTACTGCTACACCGGCGAACCGGTCGCCAGCTCCGCAGTGTCAGACCCCGATGCAATGATCGGGCCATGGATACCGGCGGGTTTTGGGAAGTCATCGAGGCAGCCCGGGCATCTGCCAGCGAGGGCCGGCCATTTCACGAGGTTCTGACGGACCTGCTGGCCGGCCGGACCGAGCACGAGATCCTGGACTACCAGGAGAAATTCGACGAGGTGCGCCAGGTGCTGTACCGGTGGGATGTGTGGGCCGCCGCCTACCTCATTGGTGGCGGCTGCTCAGATGACAGCTTCATCGACTTCAGGGCCGGCCTGATCGCCCAGGGCCGGGACTGGTACTACCAGGCGGCGGATTCCCCCGACAGCCTGGCCAGCCATCCTGCCGTGACCGCTGCCATCCGGCGGCCATGGGACAACCCGCTGTTCTACGAGGAGGTCGGTTACGCCGCGTCGCGCGCCTTCGAGCGAGTCAGCGGCGATGACCACGCCTTCTGGGACGCGCTTGGCGCACGCGAGCAGCACGACCGCACCCCCGCCGGCATGGGTGAGGCCTTCGACTTCGATGATGAGCAGGAGATGCACCGCCGGCTTCCCAGGCTCTCAGCCCTGTGTCTCGGCCACACCGCCACCTGACGCAGAACCGGCCGTGCCCGGCTGGTGCTGGTTATATCCGGATCCTGGCTGCCTGACGGCGCTGCGGGCCGAGCGGCATGACTGTCAGGGCCGGGGCGGCCGGACCTGGGCCGGCCCGGGAGAACCTGGCGATGGCGGTGCCGGTGATCGTGACCTCCACGCTGTGGTCATGGCAGCCCGCCGTTTCCGGGCAGTCCCGCGCGCGTGCCCGCATCTGCATGCCGGTGATCACCACGCCCTCGCCGCCGAGCCGTCTGACGTCTTGTTCCAGCCGGCGCCTGGCGTCGTGCCGCGACTGATTCACCAGCTCGGTCCAGCCGGCCACCTCGACGTTGCCGGACCACCAGCGCGCCTGGCCGGCCACCCTGCGGTCATCATGCCGCGACCCGATCGAGATGCCGAGCGCGAGACCGGCCGGTACCCATCCCGCTGCGATCAGCTTGGCGAAATCCTGCCCGGAGACATCGCAGGTGAAAAGCGCCCGCTGCCCGTGCGCGGCACCCGGCGCGCGAACCGCGGTGCCGGTGGCCGTGAAATCCAGCCCGCCGAGGGGGAGCGACCCCCGGGACAGCCGGACGCCCACCACCCCATGCCCGCCCAGCGCGGCGCATTCAGCGCTCATCCGGTCGATGGCCGTCTGCCGGGCCTGGTACATGGCCTCCACCAGCGGCCCGAACGACCCCGCATCACGCCGCCCTGACACCTGGATGGCCGGCCCCGCGGCCTCCCGGTCGCCAGATGATCCCCATCCCCCGGGACAGCTATACCCGCTAGCCCAGCCAGCGGCATACACGGCCGCGCCGAACGCCTGCCCGGCGGGCTCAAAGCCCGCGCCCCGGACGGCGGTGAACTCCTGAGCGGTCAGCGCGGACTCCCACCTGCCGCCGGGGCTAGCGGCCGCCGCCCGGGCCGCGGCACCGGCGGGCAGTTCCTCGCTCACGCTCCCAGCCTAAGCTCGCTCACTAGCCGCTACCGGACCGCGCCCGGCCAGGCGCGCATAATCCGGCCAGGCATGGAAACCAGACCTGGTATGGACGGTCAGAGCGAGAACCCAGGAGAAACGCGGTCCGAACCCGTCGCCGCGGGGCTGGCCCCGCTGGACGAGCTGGAGACCGATGAGGTCCCCGATTCGCTGGTCTCGGAATTCGCCTCACTGACCACGCCGTACTGCTGGGTCATCACCGAGGATGCGGTGGCCGGCTACGACGGGGCCGAGCCGTCCGCGGTCGGCAAGTCCGGGCCCGGCGAGGCAGTCGCCGCGGACGTTGCCGAGGCCCTGACCGCCGGGCGGTTCTTCCGGTTGGTCGACGGTCAAGGCCACGAACTCGCCATCGGGCGGCTGTACGACCCGAGCGGCGAGAACGAGCTCGCGCCGCTGGACGATTTCGGGCGGCAGAAACTGGGTGCGCTGAACATCGAGTTCCGCGCCGAAGGCGACTGGCAGGCTGCCTGACCGGCTGCCGCCCAGGCGCAGCGTCACTCGTCCGCGACGATCCTCACACCTCGCCTATCCGCCACCCGGCCCCGGCGTGGTTACCGGTGCGGCGGCCCGAAGGTTCCCGTCGCATCAGGCGGTGTTGCTGACGCAGCTGGCCCAGCCGGACGGGGCAGGTGCCCACCCAGACCACGACGCGGGGAACTTCCGGCCGAGCCGCGAACATGCCGCAGACGTCAGCTGTCGGTGCTGCGGGCGACGAATCCGGTCTCGTACGCAAGCACCACCGCCTGCACCCGGTCGCGGAGACCGAGCTTGGCGAGGATCCGGGCGACGTGAGTCTTGACCGTGGTCTCTGCCACCACAAGTTCGGCGGCTATCTCGGCATTGGCGAGTCCGCGGGCGACCAGCCGGAGCACGTCGAGCTCCCGGCCGGTGAGGGGCGCCAGCTTCCTGGGAAGTCCCTGCGGCTGTACGGGCGCGGCGAAACGCTCGACCAGACGGCGGGTGATCGCCGGGTCGATGAGCGAGTCGCCAGTGGCGGCGGCGCGGACGGCGGCGATCAGCCGGGTCGACGGAGCGTCCTTGAGCAGGAACCCGGCCGCGCCGGCGCGCAGCGCCCGGTAGACGTACTCGTTCTGATCGAAGGTGGTGAGCACGACGATCGTGGGCGGGTCGGCGTGCCGCAGGATCTCCTCGGTGGCGGCCAGGCCGTCGAGCTCGGGCATCCGGATGTCCATCAGGATCACGTCGGGCTTGGTCAGCTG
>JBAPYC010001313.1:0-2450 GCA_049284535.1 Streptosporangiaceae bacterium | reverse complement strand
CCGCTGGTCCGTGGTCGCCGCCGCCGGCGGCGCGGCCGGGTCGGTGCTCCTGCTGGCCACCCCCACTGGCACGTTCGCCGTGGTGGTGCCGTTCCTGGTGGCCGCCGGGTCGGTTGCCCTGCTGCTGCAGCCCAGGATTGCCGCGAGCCCAGGGGAGGCCGGCCGGGGCGGCAGGGGGCTGCTCCTGCCGTGCGGACTGGTGGCCGTGTCGGTCTATAACGGCTACTTCGGGGCCGGGTCAGGCGTGATGGTGCTCGCACTCATGCTGGCGACTGCGGACTCCGTGCTCCCCAGGGCCAACGCTCTGAAGAACATGCTGGTAGGTGCGGCGACGATCACCTCGGCGGTGATACTCGTGGTGCTCGCCAGGGTTGACTGGGAGGCGGTGGCCCCGCTGGCGGCCGGGCTGCTGGCCGGCAGTACCATCGGACCCGCCGTAGCGCGCCGGATACCGCCCGGCCTGCTGCGCTGGCTCGTAGCGCTGTCCGGCCTCGGGCTCGCGGTCCGGCTGTGGGTCACCGGCGGCTAGCGCCAAGGCCGGCTAGTTAAGCGGGTTGCTTTCCTGGAAGACCAGGCGTGCCCCGGCTGGCGCACGAAGCGGCGACTGCCTAATCAGGACATAGCCCGGTAGATCTCCCGGCGATGCCCGACCCCCACCACCAAGATGACGAGTTGCCCATCAAGGACCTGGTAGATGACCCGGTAGTCACCGACTCGCAGCCGGTACCGGTCGTCGTATCCGGAGAGTTTCTTGATGTTAGCATCCGGCCGCCGGGGGTCGTCCCCGAGCGGCGCCAGCGCCCGCAAGATCGTCAGCGCGGCGGCCTGGGGGATGGCCCGAAGCTGCCGCACGGCGCGTTCCCGCCAGCGGAACGCGTACTTCACGCGGCGCCCTTGCCCGGCTCTTCCTCGAAGATAGCGGCAACCACCTCGGACATGCTGTAGGTCGGGGCGTCGGGATTGTCGGCCAGGTCGCGGTCGGCTTCCCGGGCGAAGTACCGGTCAATAGCGTCTTCCAGCGCGTTGAAGTCCTCGATCGGGACGACAGCCGCTACGGCCTGGCCGTTGCGCGTGATGATGGTGGGAGTTCCATCTTGTGCACGCGTTATGACTTCGGCGAAGTGCGCACGGGCATCCCGGACGCTTAGCTGAGCCTGGCTGTCCTCCATGCCACAAGTGTACCCGAATTTGTGTACACGACTAGGCCTCACAGTGCCTAGCTGGCGCCGCAGCGATAGAGGGTGCCGCCGGACGCGGCCCCGCCAAAGGCGCCACCGCCGAACGTAGCGGCGCCGCCGGCGCTGGAACCGGTGCTCCTGGAGGAGCTGGCCGCGTAGTCCTGGGCCGGGACCGCGGTGCACGAGCTCTGCACCCAGGAGGTGATGGCCTGCACGGTGGCGTTACCCCCGCCGCGACCGCCGAAGCCGGCGGCACCGGCACCGGCACCGGCGCCGTCGAGCAGGAAGAACCGGAGCTGCCCGCTGCTGACCAGCTGCTTGACCTTGGCCAGGGAGGGCTCAGGCACCGTGCCGCTGAACCCGCCCATCGGCATGACCTCCTGGCCGGTAGCTTCGATGTACGGCCAGGCCTCCGTCCAGGACGAGACCGCCATCAGGTAGCTGGCCCCGTCACGGTGGGCCGAGACGTAGTCGTAGATGGCGCGTTCGGAGCTGCTCAGCGTGGTGGCGGCGGAGCCCGCTAGGCCGTCGCCGAAACCGCCGTCGACCGGGCCGGCCCCTGCGTTGAGCGAGCTGCCGGCGTAGCTCTCGTCGAGCACGGACGCGGCCCAGGTGGCCGGTGCGGCCAGCATAGCCGCGACGCCCGCGGCCAGCCCGGCGGTGACCAACCGGGTCCAGCCGCGGCGGCCGTGCAGCCAGCTGGCCCGCCGCCAGCGGAACAGCAGCACCGCGACCAGGACCACGATGGCGGCGGCCCCGGTTACCAGGGCGATCGTCCGGGCCCAGGGCAGGAAGCCCGGATAATCGCGCCATAGGTACCAGGCCCAGGCCAGTTCGGCGGCCACGGCGACCGGCAGCAGCCAGGCCTGCCAGCCACCCACGCGGAACGCCCGCCAGAACATCACGATCCCGGCGGCGGACAGGGCGGCCACTGGCGGGGCCAGCGAGGCCACATAGGCCGTGTGCGGGATCGTGCTCATGTCGCTGAAGATCACGCCGAAGGTGAGCAGCCAGGCGCCCCACATCACGAAGCCGGCCCGGACTTGGTCGGTCCGGCGGGCCCGGCGGTCCAGACCAGGCCGAAGACCAGGGCCAGCCCGGCCAGCGGGTAGAGCCAGCCGACCTGGGTGCGGTACGTGGTGCCGCCCAGCTTGGTCCAGCCGCTGCCGAAGCCGCCACGGCCACCTGCCGTCCCGGCCACCAAAGCCGCCAGCCGCGGCGCCCCCAGCGCCAACCGGAGCGGCGCCCGCGAAGCCGCCGGTGGCGCCAGTG
>JBAPYC010001312.1:0-1951 GCA_049284535.1 Streptosporangiaceae bacterium | reverse complement strand
CGGCGGAGGAAGCCGGTCACGAGCCCGGCCTGCCGTACGTGCTGGCGCCCTTGCGAAACGCGGTGATCGCCGCCGGGCTGCTGAGGCCGAAGGCCTGGCCGATGTTGTTAGTGGAGTTGAACCACACGAACCCGAGCAGCCCGTAGGAGCGGATGCCGGCGTACAGGTCGGTGATCTTGGCCGTCTGGCCCGCCGTGGTCCCGGCCGCCGTCTCGGCCACCAGGATGGGGTCGTTGGTCAGCGCCCGGACCGCGACGATGGTCGGCCCGAACAGCGAGGAGAACGTCATCGACGGCTGGGCGTAGTAGCCGTCGATGCCGACCCAGGTCACGTAGGAACTGCCCGGCCACCACGGCCCCGGGGCCGAGATGCCCTGCGCCGTCTGCACGATGTTGATCGTCCACAGCCAGGTCACGTTGTCCGCCCCGTAGGTCCGGAACAGCGTGACGATGTGCCGCCACGCGGCCACGAACGCCGCCGGGGACGAATGCCCGGAGGCCCAGGAGTACCAGGTCCCGTTCATCTCGTGCCCGAAGCCGATCACCACCGGATTGGTGTAGGACCGCACCGCGGTGGCGAACTGGCCCAGGTACCCGTCGTACTGGCCCGAGGCGATGGCGGTCAGGCTCACGTCGGTCGGGTCCAGCTGCACCAGCGGCACCCCGCCGTGCCGCGAGACGGTGGTGGCGAAGCTGGCCTGGAACGGCTCCCGCCAGCCGCTGTAGTACATGTCCAGGTTGGGCCGGACCCCGGCCTGGCTGGTGAAACGGTCGACCCCGGCGTAGGAGTGCGGCGACTTCGGGGTGTACAGGCCCAGCCAGGACTGCGGGTTGGTCCGCAGCGTGACGTTCGCCTTCTTGGGCGCGGGCAGCGCGACCGAGGACCGGTCATGCCGGACGGCCACCGTGACCACCGCGGCCACCACGATCAGGGCGACCACGATGGCCGTGATCCGGAATAGCAATCTCATACGTTCGTCCCCCCGACGACCCGTAGGTGGTTGCGCCGCGCGCCCAGTGCCATCGCGGTGATGGCGCTGGTGAACAGCCCGACAACGAGCAGCGGCACGAAATTGGGGCCGTAGGTGGCCAGCCGCCAGCAGGCCAGCCCGACCCAGGCCAGGCTGGTGCCGCCGTTCCAGATGGCCAGGCCGACCCAGATCCGCCGGGTCCCGGCCTTGCGGCTGGACCCGCCGGTGGACTGCCAGCCCAGCTGCCGGCGGCGGCAGATGTCCCACAGTGCCATCACGTGGGCCCATCCGTACAGGAGCTTGGCCATGAACGCCGCCGGCCCGAAGTGGCAGCGGTGCCAGGCCGGGAACACGACCAGCGTGTAGATGAACGACGGCAGGATGAACAGGTAGTTGATCAGCCGGACCCGGTCCGGGAGCAGGGTCAGCATGACCAGCGGGATGGCCGGGGCGGCGAAGGTGAACAGCGCGGTGTGGATGTAGTAGCAGTAGCCGGACAGGTAGCAGAACCGGCTCCGCCAGGCCATCTTCAGCGCCCAGAACCGGCGTGAGCCCGCCAGCGCCATCGAGCCGGCGCACCAGCGGTACTGCTGGGTCAGGAACGAGTCCGGGTCGGACGGGCACAGCCCGGTGGCCAGCGGGACCGGGATGTAGTGCAGGCCCCAGCCCGCCCGGCGCAGGTCGAAGCCGGTGTGCACGTCCTCGGAGTGCCCGATCAGCGTCGACCCGCCGTTGGCGGCCAGCGCCTCGCGCCGGTACATGGCGCAGGAACCCACGCAGATTGCGCCGTCGTGCCGGTCCCGGGAGACCTGCACCATCCGGTAGAACAGCTCCTGGACCGCGCCGGCGCCGCGTTCGGTCCAGGACATGCGCGCGGTGGTGCGGAAGTACTGCGGCGACTGGACGATGCCGAGCGAGTCGTCGAGCTCGAAGTAGGGCAGCAGCTCGCCGGGCAGGTCGGCCCGCGGGGCGAAGTCGGCG
>JBAPYC010001311.1:0-4563 GCA_049284535.1 Streptosporangiaceae bacterium | reverse complement strand
CCCAGACGCGGAGCGCGCCTGGGGAGATGGTGCAGGTAACCGGCGTGGACTTCAGGATCGACTCGCCGTCGACGCCGACCGGGATCTGCGGCTCGTCGGCGGTGATCTTGATCTGCTTGGTGGTCAGCGCCTTCAGGCCGGTGGCATGCCTGCCACGGAGGAGACCGGCGGCCTGCCGCGCGCTCGCCACCGTGACGCCGACGACGCCAAGGACGCCGCGGTCCAGCCGCGCGCGCCGGCTAAGGCCGGCGATGTCCCCGGTTCCGTATGGGTTGTTGGACACGAGCAGCGCCTGCGGCGCCTCGATTTCCATGCCGTCCACCTGCGCGCGCAGCCGTGCTCCGCGGTGGCCTTGCAGCAGGTCAGGAAGTGTATTCAGGGTTGTGTTCAGCTTGTCGCCGCGGTAGGCCGGGGTCTCGACGACCTCCGCGTACGCGCCGAAGGACGCGTTGTTGACGAACGTCTGGCCGTTGATCACCCCGAGGTCGACCCGCAGCTCGACGCCGTCGGACAGGGCTTTCAGGCATGCGGACGGGTCCTCGCGGTCCAGGCCCAGGTCGAGGGCGAGATGATTGCGCGTGCCGGCGCTGATCACCATGAACGGGAGCCCGTGCTCGGCGGCGATCCCGGCCACCAGGGCCTGCGTTCCGACGCCTCCGGCGACGCCGAGCAGATCGGCACCTGCCTCGACGGCGAGGCGGGCTACCATGGCGACGTCGACGGGCTCGGGGCCGCCGATGACGAATACCTCGGCGCCGAGGTCTTCGGCCTTGCGCTTCAGGTGGAACCGTTCGACCTTCCCACCGCCGGACTTCGGGTTCATGATCAGGTACGGGCGCCGAGCAGGCGGCTGGGCCGGGTGTTCGGGCATGCGCCAGTCCGCCTGGTTCCCGGCCAGCGCCAGCCGCGCGGTCATGCTCGCCAGCAGCCAGACCGCAGCCGATAGCACCGCTATCCACAGCAGGTCCCTGAACGCGTAGACGACGATCACCGCGATCGGTGCCAGGACAAAGATCGCGAGCGATAGCCAGCGCCGGATCCCCCGCCGGGAGAGGAAGAAGTACGCGGCGGCCAGGCCCACGACCGCGGCGGCCAGGCCTACGGCCACCATAGCCAGGCTCTTCAGCCCGGCGAAGACGAGCAGGACTACGATCGCCAGGCCCGCGAGCACGAAGCTGAGGCGCGCCAGCCAGCGCTGGGTAAGCGTACTCATCAGGCCGTCCATGGCTGGATCATCGGCTGTTAACGCCCGTGGCGCCTCACCCGGTGCAGGGTGGTTAGTACCAGACGCTGTGGGTGCGCGGCAATCAGCCCACGCGGGGTGATGACGGGCCGCGCCGGGTGCGCAGGCTACATCGATATGACCGATGCCAGCATGTCCAAGGCGGCCGGCCCGGGACGGGCGATGATCTTGCCGCTGGCGCTGGCTCAGTTCATCGCCAGTTACGCGGCCACCAACATGAATACCACGGTGGCCGCAAGCGGTGCTTCGTCCTGGGCCTGATCGTGTACGGGGTCGGCGGATTGCTGGCGCTGCTGTCGTTCGGATTGCTGCAGCTGATCATCGGGTACTCGCTGCTGGAGGGCGGCGCAGGCGACCTCGGCGCCGCCGCGGGGCCGCTGATCGGCGGCGTCGTCGCCCCCGACAGCTGACCATTTGAGGTCCTTTTGCTAGCCCGGTGGCGCCACCAGCCTCACGTCGATGACGTCGAGTCCCAAGCCGTTGATCCGCTCCATCAGCCCGGACAAAGCGCCCCGATCCGGCAGCTCAGCCCGGACGGTGGTGCTGCCCGGACCTATCGTGACCTCGCAATCGTCGAATTCCGCGCGCAACGCGGTGCCGGCCTGTCCCAGGAAGGTGATCTCATATGTCTGGGGTTGCACCGGGTATCACCTCCCGGTCTTCTAGTTCGTGCGAAGCCTTGAGCATGCCAGTGCCGGGATCCTCCATCATCGCCCTTTCGGGGGTGACCTCGGATTCGGCAGCCGAACCCAGAGATCAGGGCCTGCACGGCACGATGCGGTACGGCATCCCCCGGGCCGGGTGATGCATTCCCCACTGGCGTCGTGTTCCAATGGGGTGTGCGCATCACGATCGCTGCCGGACGCGCACCGGTGGCCTAGCGGCCACCGGGCAGAGAACCGATTTATCGTGGGCCTGGGCCTGGGCCCTGGAACCCGAAATTCATGGCAGAGGGCGCGATAACTGGACGGGATCCCGTGCGGGGTAGGCGGTTCGGCCTGACAAAGTTCCGGCCACCGAGACTGCCTGACACCCTCATCACGAGGACAAGGCTGTATGAGCGGCTGGCAGCGGGATCTGGTCAGCGGCTGACGACCGTGGTGGGGTCGGCGGGGGCGGGCAAGAGTGTGCTGCTGGCGGACTGGGCCGCAGCGCGGCCACCTGGCGTGACGTCCTGGCTGTCTTGTGACCGGACCGATGCCGACCCGGTCCGGTTCTGGGCCGGCTTCATCGAGGCACCGCGGACCATCGAGCCGGAGTTCGGTGCCGATGCCGCCAACCTGCTCGCGATGGACAGGACGACGTCGGCCGATGTCATCGCGTCGGTCGCCGACGACGTCGCCCGGCTGCCTGCGGGCTCGGCGATCGTCGTGGACGACTTCCATTACGCGGCCGCCGCGGCGGCTCCGGACATGATCGATCTCGTCGAGCACTGGCCGGCCGAGAGCGTCCAGCTGGTGCTGGCCGGCCGTTTTGACCCTCCGTTGCGGCAGCACAGGCTGCGGATATCGGGGCAGTTGTGCGAGATCCGGGACCGTGACCTGTACTTCTCCCTTACCGAGAGCCATGACCTGCTGGCGAACTTCGGTGTCCAGATATCCGATGCTGACCTGGCACTGCTCCACCAGCGAAACGAGGGGTGGCCCGCGGTCCTCCAGATGGCGGCGCTGTCCCTGCGCGGAACCACCGATCCGGCGCGGCTGGCCCGAGCGGTGGAGGTCCGCGGCGCGGCCATCGCCGACTACTTCATCTCCGAGGTCCTCGAGCAGCAGCCGCCTGAGGTGGCCCAGTTCATGCTCGACACCTCCATCCTGGGCGGGGTGCTGACCGGGGACGCGTGCGCCGCGGTCACCGGACGACAGGACGCGGAGGCGATGCTGCGCGTCATTGAGGACGCTCACCTGTTCTTGGTGGCACTCGACGAGGAGCGGACCAGCTTCCGGTACCACCATCTGGTACGCCAGGTGCTGCGCGTCGAGTTGCACGCCAGGGACCGCGCCCGCGAGCAGGCGCTTCAGCTGCGAGCGGCCGAACGGTTCGAGGCTATCGGGAACACCCGGCGTGCCGCCCACCATTATCTGGCGGCACAGCAGACCGACCGGGCGCTGACGCTCCTGCAGGACCGGGTCGTGCCTGACTTCCTGCGTGTCCCGACGGCGCCGGAGCCGCTGGCGCTGCGCATGGTCGATCCCTCGCCGCTGGCAGAAGCCCCCGAACAGCTGCTGGGCCTGGCCGCGGACCTGCTGGTATCGGGTGAGACGGCTCGCGGCGGTGAGTACCTCGACCTCCTTGCGCAGGCTGGCAAGATCCCGGCCGGCTCAAGGCTGGCCTCCCGGCTCGCGGCGTTTCAGTCGTTCCGCTACGGGGTGGTCGGCCAGCTGGAAGAGGCCGTGCGGACGGGACTGGCCGCCCGGGCCATCCAGCAGCGGACCCGGCTCACCGACGAATGGAACCCCGCTGTCCCGCTGATCCTCATCCGCGTGTATACCTGCCTGGACGACTTCCCGGCGGCCGAGCGCGAGGCAGTCACGGCGCTGGCGGCACCCGACGTCCCCGAGCCCGTCAAGCTCGTGATGGTGCCGGGATCGCGGGCGCTGGCCTGGTTCGAGTCCGGCCGCCTGGCTGAGGCCGCCGATACGGCCAGGGGCGCCGATGCCGATGCCCGGCGGCTGGGCTTCAGCCAGCACTTCTTCGCTGTCGACCATCTGCGCACGCTGTCCGGCCTCGCGCTGGAACGCCGCGACCTCGAGGCCGCGGAGCGTCTCATCGAACGAGTGCTGTTGATAACCGAGCAGCGCCGGCCGCTCTTCGAATTCCTGGCGCTGCTGGACCGGGCGCGGATCTGGATGGCCCGCGGGCTGGTCCGCGACGCGCTGTCCAGCATCGAAGCGGCCCGCCAGGTCGTGTCCGGGGGCAGTACGGCCCTGCTGGCCCGGGCTGACGAGGAGGAGGCACTGCTCCGCCTGTCGCTCGGCGACCTGCGCTCCCCGGCCGAGCTGGCCGGTCGCCTGCCCGCCGTCCGCCGCAACCTGCTGCGGGCAAGAGTTGCGCTAGCTGCCGGTAATCACCTTGCCGCGCGGGAACTTCTGCAGGCCGCGCCGGTGAGCGACTTGACGCCACGCCAGGCACTCGTACACCAGCTACTGCTCGCCGCCACTGCCATCGAGCGGGACGATCCCACGGCCGCGGGCCTGCTCGGAAGCACCCTGCACACGGCCCGCAGCCATGGCTTCCTCAACACCGTCGTCACCATCGCACCGCAGGTGGCCGGCTACGTGGTCGAGCACGCGGGCCAACTGCGGTCCGACCCGTTCATCGAG
>JBAPYC010001310.1:0-2459 GCA_049284535.1 Streptosporangiaceae bacterium | reverse complement strand
CGGCTGCCCAGGCCGGGTAGGCCGCGATCATCGCGGAGCCGCTGGAGATGGCCTGGGCGCAGCCGGAACTGGAGGTCGGCAGCGGACTCGGGATGAATCCACCCGGCCCGGAGGAACCGGAGGAGGTTGGGGCGGAAGAGCTGGAAGCGGAAGAGGGCGAGCCGGCTGAACCGGCTGAACCGGCTGGGCCTGACGGGTGGACCCGTGAACCTGCCGCAGGCGAGTTGCTGCCCGGAGCCGCCGTCCGGGCTTCGTGGGCCGCCCCGGGCAGCGCGACCGCCGCCGCGCCGGCGGTGACGACGCTGGCCAGGACGGCAGTTGTGGTGACTGAGCCCACCCGGGCCCGGCCTTCTTCCCGGGCTGCGACCCGCTGGCGAAGCTCGTTCATGCGTGAGCTGTGGTTTACGTTCGACACGCAAGGCGAGCCTAGGAGGGCATCATGAAGGAGACCTTAAGCGCCGGGTCAGCGGGTCCGGTCGCGGATCCGCGGACTGATCATGAAGGTCACATGACAACGGGCCGTTCGCGGCGGCCGCGCCGCCTACTCTCCGAGCATGCTCAAGCAGCTTGCATCTACCGCCGGGATCGACTTCCGCCCGCGGCACGCCCAGCCGAGAATCTCCCGGGTGGCGCTGGCCACCCTCGCCGCCGTCGCCGGGTCCCTGGCCGCGGACGCGCTGCTGGTGGTCATCGGCCAGGCCATCTTTCCCGGCACCAGGGGATACGTGCATTTCCAGTTCCACGACTACGCCAAGCTGACGGTGATCGGGGTCATCATCGCCTGTGCGGCCTGGCCTGTCGTCACACGGATCTCATCCGACCCTCAGTGGTTGTTCTTCCGCCTGGCCATTCTGGTCACGCTGGTGCTATGGCTGCCTGATGTCTACATCCTGTATCGGCACCAGCCCGCCGACGCGGTGGCCGTCCTGTTCCTGATGCACCTGGCCATCGCCCTGGTCACCTTCAACCTGCTCGTCCGCCTGGCCCCCGCCGGTCCCGCCTCACACCCAGCCAGCGATGAACCGAAAGTCACCTTCGACGCAGATGCCCGATAGGCCAGGGCGGGAACCAGCCCCTGCGAGTATTTCCCTGGCCAGCGGCCCGCTCCTGCAAGCCGAAACTCCTATCTCGCCCGCCGACGTGAGTCCTGGGCTGGGCTGGCGGCTGCCCGTGCAGAACGGCGCGGCCGCCCCGAGAACTCGACCGGCTGCGCCCCATGAAGCCAGCACCGGCTGGTTAGGTGGAAGGCATGAGTGCTGATGACGTCACACCCTTGGACGCTCAGGTCCAGGCGGCCGCCGCTGGGCGGCCAACGCACCCCGGGGAGCCGCATGCTGGCGGCACTGCGGGGCGGCTGAACTGGCTGCGGGCCGGTGTGCTGGGGGCCAACGACGGGATCGTGTCGGTGGCCGGCATCGTCATCGGGGTGGCGGGGGCCACGTCGGCCCGCGGGCCCATCTTCACCGCCGGGCTGGCCGGGCTGGTCGCCGGGGCCGTGTCGATGGCGCTGGGTGAGTACGTATCGGTCTCCAGCCAGCGCGACAGCGAGCGCGCGGAGATAATCCAGGAGAAACGCGAACTCGCAGCTACGCCGGAGGCCGAGCTCGTCGAGCTGACCGCCCTGTACGAGGCCAAGGGCCTGTCCGCGGCCACCGCCCGCACCGTCGCCGCTGAGCTGACCGCCCACGGTGCCCTGGCCGCCCATCTCGACGCTGAACTGCACATCGATCCCGATGACATCCCCAGCCCGGTCCAGGCCGCCGCCGCATCGGCGCTGTCGTTCACCTCCGGTGCGCTGCTGCCGCTGCTGGCCATCCTGCTGCCCCCGTCCGCACTTCGGGTACCAGTCACCTTTGCCGCCGTGCTGATTGCCCTGGGCCTAGCAGGTGCCCTCAGCGCCCGCATCGGTGGCGGCAACATTCGCCGTGCCGTGCTGCGGGTTGTCATCGGGGGCGCCCTCGGCCTGGCCTTCACCTACGGGATCGGGCACCTGTTCGGCACTGCCATCGGCTAACCGCTACTGGATCGGCCACGGGGCTGGCGGCGCCGGAGGTCGGTCGCGCGCTAGGGCACCGGACTGCGCGCCGGCCGTTACCGGGCACGAAGCATGCCCTTACCGCTCACCCGGCCAGGAGCGCTCCTAATCGCGGCGCGACGGCCTGACCCCGGAAACTGCCCTCTGATGGCAGCAGTGTCCGTCGGGGATCTCGCTGCGGCACAGCGCGCGGGTGAGAGGCTGGAGCGGTGTGATGGACTCATCATTGTGATTACCGTTCCGTCCACGTTTCGGGCCATGCTGCGTGGGTCGCACGAAAGGCGCGCGTGGCTGGACTCCCTGCCTGAGCGGGTCGATCAACAATGCCGGGCTTGGAACCTCTCGCTCGACGGTGATCCCTGGCACGGCTCGAACGCATTGGTACTTCCAGTCCGACGCGGTGGTGATCAGTTCGCGTTGCGGC
>JBAPYC010001309.1:0-6608 GCA_049284535.1 Streptosporangiaceae bacterium | reverse complement strand
TCACGGCCGGCCCCGGGAACTGACCAGGGCCGGCCGCGGCCAGCCCACAGGCCATTCGCTAGTGTCGGGCTTAAGCGGACGAAAAATTCCGGTATGAGAAGAGGGGATGCGCCATGGACATCACCGGAAAGGACAGCTGACGATGAGCACGCAGGACGCGTCCGGCGCGATCCCGCCGGACGACCCGGCCCGAGACGTGACCGTCGCCCGGGCCGACGACCCGGCCGTGACCCACCTGTCGGTGGTCGGCGACACCTACACCGTCCTGGTGGCCGGTCAGGACACCGACGGCCGCTACACGCTGATTGACATGCACGTCCCGCCGGGTGGCGGGCCGCCCCCGCACCGGCACGACTTCGAGGAGATGTTCAGCGTCCTGGACGGCGAGGTGGAGGTCACGTTCCGCGGCACGACCAGCGTGGCCCGGGCCGGCGAGACGATCAACGTGCCGGCCAATGCCCCGCACCAGTTCCGGAACGCCTCGGACCGGCCGGCCCGGCTGCTGTGCCTGTGCGCGCCGTCGGGCCAGGAGGAGTTCTTCGCCGAGATCGGCGACCGGGTGGACGGCCGGACCGCCCCGCCACCCAAACTGGACGACGCCGCCCGCGCGGCCCGGATGGCCAAGGCCGTCAAACTGGCCCCGAAGTACCGCACCGAGCTGCTGCTGCCGCCCAGGTCCCAGAACCCCGAGTCCTAGAACCCCCGGTCCTAGAACCAGCCCAGGCGGGCCGGCGTATCGTGGATGAGTCGCCATATCCGATTCCCCGCCCGCGCCGGTCACCGTTCAGGTGAATGGGCAGCGCCACCAGGTCCGCACCGAGCCGGACACCGCGCTGCTGTACGTGCTGCGCAACCATCTGGGGCTGAAGGCCGCCCGTTTCGGCTGCGGCCTGGGCCTGTGCGGGGCCTGCCTGGTGCTCATCGACGGCCAGCCCGCCTACTCCTGCGACACCCCGCTGTGGTCGGTCGGGGACAAGGAGGTCACCACCGCCGAGGGGCTGGGCGATCACCCGGTGACCCGCGCCATCATCGACGGGCAGGCGGCCCAGTGCGGCTACTGCATCTCCGGCGTGATCGTTGGTGCCGCCGCGCTGCTGGCCGCCCGGGACGACCCCGGCGAGGACGAGATCCGCACCGCCCTGGATCGCAACCTGTGCCGGTGTGGCGCCCACAACCGGATCGTGCGAGCGGTGCAGACCGCCGCCCGGGGCAGACGTCATGCCCCGGGGCAGCCGTCATGCCCTGGGGGGACTTCATGACGGAGCTGCCGCCGTCGCTGGCCGCCAATCCGCGGCTGGCCGACTGGCTGAGTATCCGGGACGACGGCGTGGTCGAGGTCCGTTCGGGCAAGGTCGAGCTCGGGCAGGGGGTGCTGACCGCGCTGGCCCAGGTGGCGGCCGAGGAGCTGGACGTAGCCGTGACCCGGGTCCGGATGCTTCCGGCCCTGACCGGCGTGAGCCCGGACGAGGGCTACACCGCTGGCAGTCTGTCCGTCCAGCACTCCGGGGCCGCGCTGCGGGTGGCCTGCGCCGAGGCCCGGGCCCTCTACCTGGCTGCCGCGGCGCGACGCTGGGACGTGGCCGTGAGCACGCTCACCGTCCGGGACGGGACCATCGACGGGCCGGACGGCGCGTCGACCAGCTACTGGGCGCTGGCCGGCGACGGCCTGCTGGACCGCCCGGCCAGCGGCTCGGTCCCGCCCAAGGCCCAACCGGATTACCGGGTCGTCGGCACCAGCGTGCCCCGGCTCGACCTGCCGGGCCAGCTGGGCCCGCACCCCGGCTATGCCCATGACCTGACGCTGCCCGGGATGCTCTATGGCCGGGTGGTGCGGCCCCCGTCCCGCGGCGCGGTCCTGTACGACGTGCCGGACCTGACCCGGCCGGAGTTGACCCGGCCGGAATTGACGCTGCCGGGAGTGCTGGCCGTGGTGCGGGACGGCAGCTTCCTGGGCGTGGTCGCCGACCGGGAGGAGGTGGTGCTGCGTGCCGCGGACCTGCTCCGCGCCGACGCCAAGTGGCAGGAGCAGGCCACCTTGCCTGACGAGGACGACCTGCCCGCGTTCCTGATGTCCGCGCCCGCCGAGACCACGGTCCTGGCCGAATCCGGCTGGCCGCCCACGGACCCATCCGTCCGCTCGCACCAGGCCAGCTACCACCGTCCCTACCTGGCCCACGCGTCCATGGGCCCGTCCAGCGCCACGGCGATCTGCCGAACGGGCGGGGTGACCGTGTGGACCCACAGTCAGGGCGTGTACCTGCTGCGCCGGGAGCTGGCCCGGACGCTCGAGCTGGACGAGGACCAGGTGGTGGTGCAGCACGTGCCCGGCGCGGGCTGCTACGGCCATAACGGCGCCGACGATGTCGCCCTGGACGCGTGCCTGCTGGCCCGGGCCGTGGCGGGACGGCCGGTGCAGGTGGTGTGGTCCCGGCCGGACGAGCTGGGCTGGGCGCCGTTCGGGCCGGCCGCCGTGGTCCGTATCGCCGCCGGCGTCGGCGACCGCGGCGACGTGCGGTCCTGGCAGCACGAGATCTGGGGGAACGGGCACGCCACCCGCCCCGGGATCGGCCAGCCCAACGCACTGCTCGGCGCCACCCACCGTAATGGCGGTGAGCCCGTCAGGCCGGCCGCCGAGCCGCCGCTGGAACGGGGCGGCGGGGCCGGCCGCAACTCGGTGCCCGGCTACGCGTTCCCGGCCTGCCGGGTGGTCAACCACCGGCTCACGGTGATGCCGCTGCGGACCTCCTCGCTGCGGTCCCTGGGCGCCTTCCTCAACGTGTTCGCGATCGAGTCGTTCCTGGACGAGCTGGCCGCCGCGGCCGGCCGGGACCCGGTCGAGTACCGGCTGGCCCAGCTGGCCGACCCGCGCGGCCGGGCCGTGATCGAGGCCGCCGCCCGGCGATCGGGCTGGGCGGACTGGGCGGGCGCGGAGTCGGCGGGGCACGGCCTGGGCTACGCCCGGTACAAGAACAGCGGCGCCTACTGCGCGGTGGTGGCCGAGGTGGAGGCGGCCACCGAGGTCCGGGTGCGCCGGCTGACCGTCGCCGCGGACGCCGGCCTGATCATCAACCCGGACGGCGCGCGGAACCAGCTCGAGGGCGGCGCCGTCCAGGCCGTCAGCTGGACGCTAAAGGAGCGTGTCCGCTTCGACCGGCTCTCCGTGACCAGCGGCACCTGGGAGAGTTACCCGATCCTGCGGTTTTCCGAGGTCCCGGCGGTTGACGTGGAGCTGCTGCCCGGCCGCGGGAATCCGCCGCTGGGCATGGGCGAGGCCGCCCACGGGCCAGTGGCCGCGGCCATCGGCAACGCGCTGGCCGACGCGCTCGGGGTCCGGGTCCGGACGCTGCCGCTGACCCCGGAGAACATCGTCGCGGCGATGCCGGACTAGTCCCGGGCCAGCGAGTTCCGGGCCGGATCAGTCGCGCGCCCGCAGCTCCCGGCGCAGCAGCTTGCCGGTGACCGTCTTGGGGATCTCGTCCAGGAACTCGATCTGCCGCGGGTACTTGTAGGCCGCCATCCGCTCCTTGGTGAACGCGATCAGCTCGTCCGCGGTGACGCTCTTACCCGGCCGCAGGCTGACGAAAGCCTTGACCGTCTCGCCGCGGTACTCGTCGGCCACGCCGACCACCGCGGCCTCGCGGACCGCTTCGTGCTCGTACAGCACGTCCTCGACCTCGCGCGGCCAGACCTTGTAGCCGCTGACGTTGATCTGGTCCTTCTTCCGGTCCACGATGTAGAACCAGCCGTCGGCGTCCATGTAGCCGACGTCGCCGGTGTGCAGCGCGCCGCCCGGCAGCGCCGCCTGCGTCTCGGCCGGCTTGTTCCGGTACCCCGCGACCACCTGCGGGCCGCTGGTCACAAGCTCGCCGATCTCGCCCGGCGGCAGGTCGCGGCCATCGTCGGAGATGATCCGCACGATGGTGTCGTACACCGGGACACCGACCGACAGCGCGCCCGAGGCCTCGTCGACCGGGGCCTGCGTGCCTAGCGGCACCGCGTGCGACGGCGAGGTGGTCTCGGTCAGGCCGTAGATGTTGTGGATGTAGTGGCCGAACGAGGCCTGGAACGCCTTGACCGTGCTGGGCGGGATGGGCGCCCCGCCCGAGTAGATCTTGACCAGGCTGGCCAGGGCGTCCCGGTCGGCGTCCGGCACGTTCATCAGGGCAATGAAGACGGTGATCGAGCCGACGGTGAAAGTAGCCCGTTCGGCCCGGACGGTCTCGATCGCCAGCGCCGGGTCGAGCCGGTACAGCAGCACCAGCGGCGCCCCGGTCAGCAGGCCCACGGCCACGTGCCCGATCAGCCCGGTGATGTGGAACAGCGGGGCCACCCCGAGGATCACGTCGTCCGGCCCGATGCCGATCCAGTCCCGGTAGGTCTGGGCGTTGAACACGACGTTGCGGTGCGTGGTCATAGCCCCCTTGGGTGGCCCGGTGGTGCCCGAGGTGTAGGTCAGGAAGGCCACGTCCTGCGGGCCAAGGGTCACGGCCGGCGGCCGCTGGCCCGCGTACCGGTCGGTGAGCTGGCGCAGGTCCAGCGTGCCCGCGCACTCGATCCGCTCGGTCCCGGCGAACACGCGCGGGTCGTCCCGGGTCTGGAAGTCCAGCTCGGAGGTGGTGATGACGGTCTGCACGTTGGTGCCCGGGACGACCTTGGCCGCCACGTCCCGGTACAGGCTCTGCAGAGTGACCAGGACCCGGGCGCCGGAGTCCTGGAGCAGCAGTTCCAGCTCCCGTTCCCGGTTCATCGGGTTGACCGAGACGGCGATGCCCCCGGCCTTCCACGTGCCGAGCTGAGCGATCACGAACTGGGGCACGTTCTGCAGGTACAGGGCCACCCGGTCGCCAGCCGCCAGACCCTCGGCGAGCAGCGCCGACGCGAACGCGTCGGTGAGCGCGTCCAGCTCGGCGAAGGTGATCCGGCCGTCGAAGTAGCGGATCGCGTCCGCCTCGGGGTGGCGCGCCGCGGTCGCCCCGAACATGGCCACTGCGTTGTCATACTCGACGGTGATCCCGGCGGGCTGGCCGGGGGCGTACCGAGCCAGCCAGGGCTTGTCGTCGTAGATGCTCATACCTGTTCATCCAAAGCCGCTGTTGGTGCCCCGTCAACGGGCGATCCGGCGACCTGGGCCCGGGTCGCCACGTCGCGGACCGCCGCGGCCACCATCTCGGGTGCCTCCCAGACCGGGGTGTGCCCGGTGCCGGCCAGCCGGAATTCGGCGTGCGGCAGCGAGCGGGCCAGCTCACGGCCCTGCTCCGGGGGCCGCGCCCGGTCGTGGACCCCGTGCACTACGACCGTGGGCACGCCGATGCTGCCCAGCGCGCCGGTCAGGTCGAGGTCGCGCTGGCTGGCCAGGACGTCGTAGACCGCCTGCGGGTCCAGCTCGGCGGCCCAGGCCAGGAAGCGGGCCCGGTCCGCGTCCGGGAGCGGTTCGGCGAATGACCGGTCCAGCACCGCGGCCCGCAGCTCCTCGCCCCAGCTGGCCCGGATCCGGTCCAGGATCGCGTCGACGTCGCCGTGCCCCCGCATGTGCGCGCCGGTGTCCGCCAGGACCAGGCCGTTCACTGTCGCTGGATACCGGCTAGCCAGCTGCAGGGCGATGGCCCCGCCGGTGGAGTGCCCGCACACCAGCACCGGGCCGCCCCAGGTCGCCTTGATGTGGTCCGCCAGCCGGCCGGCCAGGGCCGGGATATCCCACGGGCCCGGCCAGGTCAGCCAGGACACCGGGTCGACCCGCAGGTCCCCCGCCAGGGCCGCGGCCAGCGGCTCGAACACCGCGGGCGGGCACAGCGTGCCCGGCAGCGCGACCAGCACCGGCTCGGCCTTCATGCGGCGACCCTAGCCGACCGCCCCGAATGGCGTGCGGTACGAAGGAGCCATGACCGAACTGCCCGAACGTCTCATCGCCCTGCTGGAACGGCCCAGCCCGTGCCTGCTGGCCACCGTCAACCCCGACGGATCCCCGCAGCTCACCCAGACCTGGGTAGACACCGACTCCCAGCACATCCTGATCAACACGGTGCAAGGCCACCGCAAGCTGAAGAACATCGAGCGGGACCCGCGCGTCGCGGTCAGCATCCTCGACCCCGACGACACCGCCAGTTACTACTCGGTCCGCGGCACCGTGACCAGCACCAGCACCGACGGTGC
Source organism: Streptosporangiaceae bacterium (assembly GCA_049284535.1). Classification (GTDB taxonomy): domain Bacteria; phylum Actinomycetota; class Actinomycetes; order Streptosporangiales; family Streptosporangiaceae; genus Palsa-504. The sequence goes on along the minus strand of JBAPYC010001309.1, from coordinate 458 downwards.
CCGGGACAGCATCGAGCGGCTGTCGCACCGGTACACCGGCGGCCCGTACCGGAGCTACTCCGGCAACGACGCCGAGGTCCGGGTCCTGATCACCATCCAGGTGGACGCCATCATCAACCAGCCATGGGGCTGAACCGCCGGGCGTAGGCTTCCCTTGATCAAGGAGGGCGTGATGACCGAGCAGCGGGTAACGGTGAAGATCGCGGACGGCGTCGCCGATGTCCGGCTGTCCCGGCCGGACAAACGCAACGCCCTGGACCGGGCCATGTTCGCCGGCCTGGTCACCGCGGGCGAGGAGCTGAAATCCGAACCCGGGGTGCGGGCCGTGGTGCTGTCCGGCGAAGGGCCGGATTTCTGCGCGGGCCTGGACTTCGGTGAATTTCAGGCCATGCGGGACGGTCGCGGGCCGCGCGTGCCAACGGCCGACCTGCCGCCGGCCACCGGCCCGGCCCGGGCCC
>JBAPYC010001308.1:0-2245 GCA_049284535.1 Streptosporangiaceae bacterium | reverse complement strand
GTGAACTTGGCGGCCGAGATGGAGCGCCGCGGGATCAGCAAGCCGCTGCTGATCGGGGGCGCCACCACCTCCCGCCAGCACACCGCGGTCCGGATCGCCCCCGCCTACAGCAACCCGACGCTGCACGTGCTGGACGCCTCCCGGGTTGTCGGCGTGGTGCAGCAGCTGCTCGACCCGGGCCGGCGTCAGGGTCGGCGTGCTCACCGCGGCCGCGGCCCTGCTGTACTGCCTGGACTCGCTCATCCTGTTCCGGCGGTTCCTGGCCAGCACGTTCGACCTGGTCATCTTCGACCAGGGCGTCCGTGGCTACGCTCATTTCCGGGCCCCGGTCTCGATTGCCCGCGGCGTGTCAGACGGCCGCAATGCCCACTTCCTGCTGCTGGCCGACCACTGGTCGCCGATCCTGGCCCTGCTCGCCCCGCTGTACTGGATCCACGACAGCCCGGCCACCTTGCTGGTGGCCCAGGGAGTGCTGTTTGCCCTGGCGATCCCGCCGTTGTGGGCTTATACGCGGCGCCGCCTGGGCGCGGGCGCGGCGTACTTCGTCAGCGTGGCCTACGCCCTGTCCCTACCGGTCATGGCGGCCGTCGTCTTCGACTTCCACGAGGTCGCGTTCGTCCCGGTCCTGACCGCCGTTATGGTCGAGCGCTTCGAGAAGGACCGGCGCTGGGGCGGTATCGCCGCGGCGGTGGGGCTGCTGCTGGTCAAGGAGGACATGGGGCTGCTGGTGGCGGGATTCGGCGGCTACCTGCTGCTGACCCGGCGGCGCTGGACCGGACTGGCCTTCGTGGTGGGCGGCCTGGCCGCGACCTGGGTGAGCACGCACCTGCTCATCCCGGCCTTCGGCGGGTCAGCCTCGTTCTACTGGGCCTACGGCCAGTTCGGCGCCAGTCCCGGCAGCGCCGCGGTCAACGTCATCACCCACCCGCTGCACGCGCTGCGGGTGTTCGTCACCCCGTGGGTCAAGGCCCGGACCATGATCGGCCTGCTGGCCACGTTCGGTTTCCTGCCGCTGTTCTCGCCGATGCTCATCGCGGTGCTGCCGCTGCTGGCCGAGCGGATGCTCGCGTCCGGGTACCCGCTGTGGTGGCAGGCCAAGTTCCAGTACGACGCGTTCACGGTGATGATGCTGGCCTGTGCCGCCGTGGACGGCGCGGCCCGGCTGCAGCGGCACTGGCCGCGGCGCTGGGAGCCCTGGCTGACCTACCCCTGGCGCCGGCCAGGCTGGCTCCGGCGTGAGGGCCGGCCCTGGCCTGCCGCCACCATCTGGGCCGCGGCCATCTGCGTCGCGGCGCTGGTGTATTTCCCGTCGTCTCCGCTGGGCTCGCTGCTGAAGCCGGGCTTTTACGGGGTCAACGCGCGGATGCGGGCCGCCGCGGCGGCCGTCGCGCATGTCCCGTCCGGAACCGAGGTCGAAGCCTCCAACAACGTCGGCCCGCGGCTGTCCGGCCGGGACACCGTGCTGCTGCTGGACGGGACGCCCCGGTGGGCGCCCTGGGTGGTGGCGGACACCCTCGGGCTGGATTTCCCGTTCTGCTCGCCGCAGCAGCAGGCCCAGGAGGTGGCGTACCTGCGGGCGCACGGCTACGCGCTGGTGTTCGCCGACGATGGCTACGTGGTCCTGCACCGCCCGGCCGACCAGCGCACCTCCCAGGCGCTGGCACATCCGCTGCCCGCATCCCGCCTGCACACGAACATCTGCTACTGATGACCAGCCCGCCATGACCAGCCCGCCATGACCAGCCCGCCATGACCAGCACTGGCGAGGTCCTCAGCCTGCGCGAGCTCAACCGGGCCCTGCTCAGCCGGCAGCTGCTGCTGGAGCGACCCCGGCTTCCCGCCGATCCGGCGGCCAGGACCGCCCGGGTCGTGCAGACCGTCGAGCACCTGGCCGGGCTGCAGGCCCAGGCGCCGTTCCCGCCCTACTACGGGCTGCACTCGCGGCTGGACGGGTTCGTCCCCGAGGACCTGGCCACGCTGATCACCGGCCGGGAGGTGGTCCGGATCGCGCTGATGCGCGGCACCATCCACCTGGTGTCCGCCCGCGACTGCCTGCCGCTGCGGCGCCCCCTCCAGCCGGTGATCGAACGCGGGATGCGCAGCGCGTTCGGCAAGCAGCTGGCCGGGGTCGACCCGGCGGAGCTGGCCGTGGCAGGCCGGGCCCTGGTCGAAGCCGAGCCGATGACGTTCAGCGCGCTGGGCCAGGCCCTGGCCGGGCGGTGGCCGCGGAACCCGCCCGCTGCCC
>JBAPYC010001307.1:0-5642 GCA_049284535.1 Streptosporangiaceae bacterium | reverse complement strand
GTCGTGCAGATCGCGCTCGAGGCGGCGCCGCTCGGCGTCGCCCGCCTCGACGATGCGCGCCCGGGAGGCGCGGACCTGCTCGAGTTGCGCCTGCACCTCGGCCTGCAGCCGGGAGTGCTCCAAGGCCAGGCTCGCGGCCGACGCCGTCAGCCGGACCAGCTGCGGCTCGTGCTCAAGCCCTGCGTCGTGCACCAGCACGGCGCCGCCCGCGTCGGCTACCGGGGTCACTGACCGGCCCGGATCCGGCCGGGCCACCTCGACCGCCTGACCGGAGGTATCCAGGTAGCCGGCCCCGTCCGGCATCCGGAACGCCAGCTGCAGCGTCGAATCACCCAGCGCTCGGGCCAGCGCATCGCGGAGCCGGTCCGGCGGCGGTCCCGGTTCCAGATCGACGATCGCGGTGCCGAGCGCGCCGCCCGCCGTCCACGCCCGCGCCGTGCTGATCACGAACAAGGCCGGCGCTGCCAGTAGGACCAGCGGGGCCAGGCCGAAGCTGACCAGGCCGGAAAGAGGCAGGTTCAGCAGATCTCCGGTCAGGATTTGCTCCGCCAGGACCACGAAGGCGATCCACACCAGCGGGGCCATAGCCCGCCGGGACCAGCCGCGCGCCGACCGCCAGTGCTGGACGATCAGGCAAACGACGATCGCGGTCAGGACTAGCTCGCCGGCCCCGCCGATCGTGTCGGTCGCGTTCAAGCCAGGCTGGGAACCACTGCCGATAAGCAACACGTTGGCCGGGCAGCCGACGTTGCAGCCGCTGAACCTGGGACTCCAGAACATCATTGCGACCAGGTTGAAGCCGATGCTCCACGCGTACTCGGCGACGACCACGCCACGCTCGAACGTCGAGCGGAGGCGGCCGGTGGGCCAGGCCAAGCCCAGGTGGGCCAGGGCGGCGCCGTAGATGCCCTGGCTCGCGTTCCCGATTGTGAACGCAACCGGGTTCGCCATGTTCGTCAGGATGTACGGGACCATGTAGAGGTAGCCGACGGCGGTGAACAGCAAGCCCAGCCGGCTGGCCGGCCACCGCAGCCAGGCGGCTATCCCGGCCATCAGGAACGACAACCCGATGACCTCATAGCAGATCAGAATCGGCAGGTAGTTCGACGAGACAGGGCCTGCTACGACCAGGCCGACCGCCGCGGCAATCGCGCCCGCGATCAGCGCGGCCAGCAGCCGGCGGTTCACGGCACGTCCTGGGCCAGGAACCGGCGTAGCGCCGCGCCGGACAGCTGATCCTCAGGCAGGAACCCGGCGGCCAGCCGCCTGGCCACCTCGAAGCCGTCGAAGCCCGGCAGCTGGATATCGAGCAGCACCAGGCCCGGCCGCACAGTCCGGGCGGCCTCGGTGGCTTCCAGCATGCCCCGGGCAAATGTCCGGAAACCCTCGTGGTCGTCGACGATCAAGATCGCCGTAGATGGCTGCACGGATCCAGTCTGGCACCGAGCCCAGCCCTTGGCATCAGGGCAAACCCTGACCGCCTTTCCGGGGTGGCCCGCCCGGAATTCAGGGCGCGGCCCGATCTGGCGAGCCGCGGAAATTCCTAACGTCGGCCTTGCCCGGCATTTAATCAGCCCGGGTCCGGACGGCTCGGCCTGCATATGGACCAGTCATTGCTCAGGAGAAGAAGATCATGACCGCTGCGACTACCCGCGCTCCCTGGGTACCCGCGCAAAAGGACGCCGGCCAGGCGTGTGATGACTCGGTAGTCGCCGGCTTGGTAGCCCGCGCTAAAGGCGGCGACAAAAAGGCGTGGGACGCGCTCTTCGGCCAGTACGCCCCATTGATCTGGTCGATCTGCCGCAGGTACCGGCTCGGCCGTGCCGACGCCGACGACGTCAGCCAGAGCGTCTGGATGTGCCTGGTGGACCAGCTGGACAAGATCCGCGATCCAGCCGCGCTGCCCGGGTGGCTCGCTACCACCACCCGGCGGGAATGCTGGCGCGTTGTGGGCGCGACACGCGGACCGAACGCGGTTGTCTGCGCGCTCGACGCCGAGACCATACCGGATGGGCAGGCCGAAGCGGTCGAGCAGGAACTGCTCGCGGCCGAGCGTCATGCGGCCCTGCGCGAGGCGTTTACTCATCTGCCACTGAAAGGCCAGCGGCTGATCGCCATGCTCGTCGCGGACCCGCCGGTGCCGTACGCCGAGATCAGCGTCAGGCTGGGCATACCCATCGGCAGCATCGGCCCGACCCGCAGTCGCTGCCTGGACAGAATGCGCCGCTACCCGGCCATCGCGGCGCTGATCAACGCCGAGTCAGGCTCGCCTCGGCTAGTCATGGCCGCGGCCAGCTGAACCCTGCGACCGCACTTCCTGGCGCACCATTTACCTGTCCGAGAAACGCCAGGCGAGCCTGCCGGAAACGCGGACCGGGAAGCGTTCCAGCTCACCGGCCTGTCGATCACGGTCCCCTGTCACACCAGTAGCCCTGCCGTCTTCGTGGCCCACGCCGGCATGGACGTCTTCGATCTGTGGACGGGCGCAGTCCGTGGCCATGGTGTTCGAGCACACCGGTGGCCTGTGGAAGCTGGCCACCGGCTGTCACCTATCCCGGCGGCCCGGGCTGGCCGGCCCTGTGCACCAAAGGAGCGCCCCCTATGCCCCCCGCGCTGGCGCCCGGCAGCTGCATCCCGACCTGGCCCGGGTGCTGATCAGCGCCGCCACCGGGCCGCGCAGACGGCTTCGACGGCATCACCGTTCGCGGTCAACGACTTCCTATCGGGCCCGGGCTCGGTCCCGCCCGGGTCGCCGAGTACGGGCCGGACCGGCGAAGCGGGATCACCTTCACCGGGAGCTTCTCTGCCGGCCCCGACCCGACCTTCGTGCTGCGCTGGCGGCCGGCCACGACTACTGGGTGACCTGGCTCAGGACCCAGAGAGCTGGTCGTGCTTCTGCGGTCTGGTTGCTGGGCCGCCGGCAGACCGTCAGCTCGCGGTGCCGGTGAGCTGCCAGCCGAAGAAGCCGTCGAGTGCGACTGTCGCGTTGTGCGAGCGCAACGGGTCGATTGCCGTGTAGGTGGTGATGTAGGTGTCGGTAGCGTGGTGCACGACGCCCGGTCTGGTGCCTGCGATGGAGGCGCCGTCGGGCAAGGTGTCCTTCCGGATGCCAGCGGCGGAGCTGTAGGTAGCGGTCTGGGTGAGGACACCGATTAGCCAGTATCCGCGTCCGCCCGCTAGCGGCAGGGCGAGTGTCGGGTCGGCGGTCGGGGAAAATCGCTCAGCCAGCGTTACCCCGCCGGCCCGGTCCTGCCTGATCTGCGTGGCGGACTGGACGGTGAACGAGTCCGGGCCGGAGAAGAACGAGTTGACAGCGAACGGTGCCGCCGCCGCGGCGGTCTCATGCACGCCGGTCGCGGCGTGCGTCAGCACCCGTGCCAGGTCGGGCGCGTAGCCGCCAGGTGCCAGGATGGCAGGTGCGGTCGTTGCGGTTCCTTGCCTGCACAGCGCCGGCCAGCGTGAGCTGCCGCTGGGACGCTGGACGATGGCAGCCAGCTTCCATGCACTTCCCGCTTGCTCGAAAACCATGGCGACCGGCTGCAGGCCCTGCCCGAGGGTGACGACATCTGTGTCGCCATAGGCGACAAAGACGGGACTGCCGCTGCTCTGGCACGGAATCGTGATCGACAGGCCGGTCAGTTGCAGGGGCTTGCGGCTGCCGCCTGTGGATGTCTCCTGCTGCTCCTCAGACTGATAGACCGCGCGCATCTCACTTGTCGTGACCTGATCCAGCATGGCAAAGTCATTCCTGGTCCACATCTGGTTGGTCTTGGCCAGCCAGTTCAGCGTGGCTGCCTTCTCCGCCGCCGTATGTGACGAGGCTGGCGGCGCGCCGGCCGACGCTGCGGTCCCGCTTCCGCACGCCGCCGTGACCACGGCGCACGCCGCCAGCGTGGCGGCCAGCAGGTACGACACTAGGTAACTTCGGGTGCCTTTCATCTGCGTCCCTTCCTGGTAAGCGCGCCATGGCGTCGGGCGCTCGGCTAACAGGGACGCTAGGTGGGACACGGTCTGGCGGACATCGGGGTGAGCCTGGCTTTTGTCTGCTGGCTGGCCCTGTTCGAGCTCAGGGCCAGCCCTGAGGTGATAACCCAGGCACGGTGTGACACTGAGGCGATGGCAGCCCGTGCGCAGATCCTCGTCGTGGACGACGATCACGGTTTCCCGTGCGTTCGCCACGGCGATGCTGGAACGGGACGGAAGCATCCCGGCATGCTCGCCGTCTTGCGTTATACCGAAGGAAACCCGATGAACAGTGCCAACGGCCAGACCCCGGCAACAGCAACGACCACCGCCAGTATGCGGCCACCACCGGCACACGGCTCCCACCGGCTCCCCGCGGCCGGCACGCCCTACCTGCTGGCAACCGGTGACGGGCAGGACCTGTGGTTCCTCGGCAACCTGGTCACCTGGAAGGCCACCGGAGAACAGACCCACGGCCGGCTCACCATCGCCGAATTCGTCCACCCCACCGGGTTCGCCCCGCCCCTGCACCGCCACCTGCACGAGGACGAGATCTTCTACATCCTGTCCGGCACAGCGGAGTTCCGGTGCAAAGGCGAGCAGCTACGCGCAACGGCCGGCGCCTTCGTCTTCCTTCCAGTAGGAGAACCCCACACGTTCCTCGTAGGCAACCGCGAACCACTGCATGCCCTGCAGATCACCACTCCATCCGGATTTGAGCACTTCGCCGCAGCTGCAGGCAGACCCGCCACACAACGACGCCCGCCCGACCCCGCACCACTGGACCAGCCCGCGCTCGGCCACGCGGCAACCCTGCACGGCATGCAGATTCTCGGGCCGCCACCACACCACTGACACAAAAGCCAGGCGTCACTTCGCCTCGATCCGCCGGAAGCTGGCCCTCCCTGAGACCACCGCCCGGTCTCACCATGCGCAATACCGCTCGGACCACCTTTGCCCGGTGCTCGCCGGCGGCTTGCGCCAGATTTCGCAGCGAGGATTGCTCACTGTCTGAAGGGCCGCCGCCGATCACTGTCTGTGACAATCATGAGCCTGGCTGATACTGTCCGCGCGCATCTCCGGCAGCCGTCTGAGCGTCTGGTCGCCGAGGAAACGACGAGTGAGAAGAAAGCCGACGACGTACAGATGAGAACCCGCATATCTGCAGCTCAGGGCCTGAGTCGACATCCGCGGTGAGGACCCGCAGTAACTACCCGAAGTAAGTTTAGGCGTTACTTCACGGTCAGGTAGATGGCGCAGCCCAGCCCCACGACCAGGCAGTAGATCGCGAACGGCGTGAGCGTGCGCTTGGGGTCGCTCAGGTACCGGACCAGGAAACGCAGCGCCAGGAAGGCACCGATGAAGGACAGCGCGCTGCCGAACAGCACCTGGGGACGGATCCCGTCGCCCAGCGGCCCGGTCAGGTCGTGCAGCTTGAACACCCCGGCCGCGAAGATGACCGGCGCGGACAGCAGGAACGAGAACCGCGCCGCGTCCTGCCGGGACAGCCCCCGGAACATACCGGACACCATGACGACGCCGTCCCGGCTGATGCCCGGCAGCAGGGCCAGGATCTGCGACGCGCCCAGCAGGAAGCCGCCGCGGAAGCCGATCCTGGTCAGCCGCGCGTCGGCCGCCACCGCCAGGTCGGCCTCCTGCTGCTTGACCGCCCGCTGCCC
>JBAPYC010001306.1:0-1707 GCA_049284535.1 Streptosporangiaceae bacterium | reverse complement strand
GTCGAAGAACGCTCTCATCGCCTGGGCGAAGTCCCTAAGGGCCTGCTGCTGGACCGTCTGGGAGCCGGCGGCCAGCCACGGGTTCTCGGCTCGCGCCTGGGTGAGCTGCCGGCACTGTTCCAGGTAGCCCGGTGCGCTCTTGCGGCCGCGGTGCCAGTGGGAGTGCTGTTCGACGGCGAGGTTCCACACGTACCGGGCGTGGGCGCAGTGGTTGCACAGCACCGCCTGCTGGGCAGGGGTGGGGAGCAACCGGTATCGAGACATACGAACACACTATCGGGCAGCATTGACATTTCCAGGGAGGTGAAGCGGGGTTCCCTCCCCGGTCGGAAGGCCGGGGAGTCCACGCCGCGATCCTGATGAGCGCTGATACCGATTCGACCAGGTCCGCTGCGAACGATGCCGCGGCGGCGCCACTTGACCTCCTGCTGGGCGATGCCGCCACCGGCGTGCTGCGCCGGATGAACCCCGGCGGCTCTGGCCTGCGCCTGGCGGCGTCCCTGGCGGCCAAACCGCGGTTGGTCGCCGGGCGAGGGGGGCGGCTGGCCGGCGAGCTGGCGCGCATCGCCGTGGGCCGCTCCCAGGTACAGCCGTCCCGCCGGGACCGCCGGTTCGCCGAACCGGGCTGGACAGGCAACCCGCTGCTGCGCCGCACGATGCAGGCCTACCTGGCCACCGCGGAGAGCGTGGAAGGCGTGGTGACCGAGGCCGGCCTGGACGAGCGCGACTCCGAACGGGTCGGCTTCGTGCTGACCAACCTGATTGACGCGCTGGCCCCGAGCAATAACCCGCTGCTGAACCCGGCGGCGGTCAAGGCTGCGGTCGACACCGGCGGCGGCAGCACCCTGGCCGGCCTGCGCCATTTCCTCTCCGACATGGCGGTTCCGCCGCGGGTGCCGACCATGGTTGAGCCCGACGCGTTCGAAGTCGGGGTGGACCTGGCCGTCACTCCCGGGTCGGTGGTCCTGCGGACCCCGCAGTTCGAGCTGATGCAGTACCGCCCGGTCACCCCCGCGGTCCGGCAGGTCCCGCTGGTGATCGTGCCGCCGGTGATCAACAAGTTTTACGTGCTGGACCTGGCCCCCAGCCGGAGCATGGTGGAGTACCTGGTCGGCCAGGGCATGCAGGTGTTCATGATTTCCTGGCGCAACCCAGACGCCCGGTACGCCAAGTGGGATATCAACACCTACGGTCAGGCCATCCTGGACGCCATGGACGCGGCCGAGCGGATTACCGGGAGCGAGCAGACCACGCTGGCCGGGGCCTGCTCCGGCGGCATTATCGCGGCGATGGTGGCCGCGCACCTGGCGCACACGGGCCAGCAGGACCGGCTCGCCGCGTTCACCCTTATGGTCACCGTGCTGGACCAGGCCCACGCGGGCCTGGCCAGCGCCGTCATCGACGAGCGGACCGCGAAGCTGGCCGAGGCCGCCTCCCGCGCCCGCGGCTACCTGGACGGCCGGTCGCTGGCCGAGGTGTTCGCGTGGCTGCGGCCAAACGACCTGATCTGGAACTACTGGGTCAACAACTACCTGCTCGGCAAGAAGCCAGCGCCGTTCGACATCCTGTTCTGGAACGCTGACACCACCCGGATGACCGCGGGCCTGCACCGGGACTTCCTCGAGCTGGGCGCGGCCAACGCCCTGGTCGAGCCGGGCGGCGCGACCATACTCGGCTCACCGGTGGACCTGGGCGCGGTTGACCGGG
>JBAPYC010001305.1:0-1705 GCA_049284535.1 Streptosporangiaceae bacterium | reverse complement strand
GGCACCACGGTCGTGCTGCTGAGCACCGAGGGCGCGGCGGCCAACCCGGTCCCTGACCGTCCCGGCTGACGGCGCGCGCTGACTGAATCTGCGGGCTTGCGCTACGGTACCGGCGCGGCCAGCCGGGTGCGCTCGAACGTGCTCCCGGAGGCACCTGGGCCCGGCACGGCCTTGACCGCGGCGAGGTCAAGAGGCTCACCGCAGTGTGAGCAGGCCGGTACCGCGGTGACGACGTGACCGCAGGTTTTGTGCTCTATCTGCAGCGGCGGGCCGTCCGGGGCCGCCCACTGGTCGCCCCACTGGCGCATGGCCGTGATCACCTGCCACAGGTCGCGCCCCTTGCGGGTCAGCCGGTACTCAAACCGAGGCGGATGCTCGCTGTACGCCACCCGCCTGAGGACCTCACGCTCGACCAGGTGATTAAGGCGCTGGCTGAGGACATTGCGGGAAATCCCCAGCCGGGCCTGGAAGTCATCGAACCGGGTCACGCCCAGGAAAGCGTCCCTGACGATGAGCAGGCTCCACCATTCGCCCACCACGTCGAGGCACTGAGCGACCGAGCACGTCATGTCCTCAAAGCTGGTCCGCTGCACCAGCCCAGCATACCTCGTAGGTTGCGTCATAGAACGGACTCCTCGTAGGCTGGGTTCCGCAGAAGAACTCAGCCGAGACACGCCTGCGCCGAGATCAGCCATGGAGGAACGCGGATGACCGAGCTTATGCCGGTACGCCATCGCGAGGTGACCTGGGAGGATCCGCTCATCGGCGCCGCGCTGGCCCGCGACCTGAGCGGGCTGGAGTACCTGCGGGCGCTCGCGGACGGCCGCGTGCCCGCGCCGCCCGTGGCCCGCCTGCTCGGGATGCAGATCGTCAGCGTCGAGCCGGGCCAGGTGACCTTCGGCCTGGATGTCGGCGAGCATCTGTATAACCCCATCGGCTCGGTGCACGGCGGGATCTTCTGCACCCTGCTGGATTCGGCCATGGGCTGCGCCGTGCACTCCTCACTCGACCGCGGCCAGGCGTACACCACGCTGGAGCTGAAGGTCAACCTCGTCAGGGCGCTGACCGTGCGCACCCCCAGCGTGGTAGGCACCGGCCAGGTGGTGAGCGCCGGACGCCGGGTGGCCACCGCCTCGGGCCAGATCACCGGGCCGGACGGCACGCTGTACGCGCACGCCACCACCACCTGCCTGATCTTCGAGCCGCGCGCGCCGCAGGAGCCGCCGGCCACCGGCGGGAACGGCCATGGACGCTGACACGCGGGCCGGGGTGAGCGTGGTGGCCGCCGCCCTCAACCAGGGCCGCACCCAGCAGCTATGGAAGGTCGACATCACCGACGGGTCTGGCCGGCTCATCGCGCACGGCGAGGTGCGGCTGCAGAACCTGGCTGGCAGCTGAGCCGGCCAGCGGCGGCCGACCGGGGCGTGGCCGCTGACCGGCACACGCTGACCGGCATGCGCCGCGCGGGTCAGTCGTCCAGGACCGCGAGCTGGAGCCGGGCCAGGCGGCCCGGATCGGCCACCACGTCGATCGTGGTGATCCTGCCGCCGTCGAACCCGAAGCGCAGCACGGTCCACAGCTGGGCGCCGCGTCCCACCACGATGCCGACCTCCCCGTCGACCAGCGCGAGCCGGGCGAACCGGGCACGTCCCCGGAAGTCCGGTGCCCGGCTGGCCACCGCCGCGGCCCCGGTGACGACCAGCGC
>JBAPYC010001304.1:0-3008 GCA_049284535.1 Streptosporangiaceae bacterium | reverse complement strand
GTGCAGCCCGTCATGGTCACCGAGGGGCCCCCGCTGGTTGCGCCCGACCCGCTGGTCCGGCGGGTGCGGCCGGAGGAAATCGACATCCTGTGGCCGGCCTGCGTCGCCATGTTCACCGAGGAGGTGGGCGTCTCGCCCGTCACCGGGGACGGTGGCGCCTCCTACCGGGCCCGGCTAGAGCAGCTCATCCGGGGCGGCCGGGCGTTCGCCCGGATCGAGGGCGGCCAGGTGATCTTCAAGGCGGAGATCGGCGCGGTTACCCCGCAGGTGTGCCAGGTGAAGGGCGTCTGGGTCCGGCCGGAGTCGCGTGGGGAAGGTCTGGCCGCGCCGGGCATGGCCGCCGTCGTGGTCGAGGCGGCCCGGTCGATCGCGCCGGTGGTGTCGCTGTACGTCAACGATTTCAACAGCCCCGCGCGTGCCGCGTACCGCCGGGTCGGCTTCGCCGATACCGGCCGCCTGATGTCCGTCCTGTTCTGACCCGGACGTCCGCGGCCAGGCCCGGCGGCAACCTGGCGGCCTGGCGCCGGGGGTGGCCTAGTCGCGGTCGCGGATCTTCCGCAGGTACTCCACGATCGGCCCGAAGGACTCCCGGATCTCCTCGAGCTGGCGCGGCGACAGCCGGTCGATGAAGTGCCGCCGCACGTTCTCGACGTGGTCCGGCGCGGCCCGCTCGATGGCTGCCAGGCCGCCTTCGGTCAGCACCGCGAAGGTGCCGCGCTTGTCACCCTCACAGTTGTCCCGCCGGACCAGGCCGCGGCCTTCCATCCGCGAGATCTGGTGCGACAGCCGGCTGCGTGACTGGCTGGTGGCGTCGGCCAGCTCGGTCATCCGGAGGCGGGCCTGTGGTGCCTCGGACAGCACGACCAGGATCTCGTAGTCGTGATTGTTCAGGTCGTGCATCTCAAGATCACGGTCCAGTTGCCGCATGAGCAGCTGGGACAGGTGGACCGTGGCCCGCCAGGCCTGCTGCTCTTCGGCGCTGAGCCAGCGTGGGTCGGAACCGGTCCCGGGCATAAGAAGAATCTACCTTGCTGGTGATCATTCCCGGGACGGCATTCTCGCTGCCAGCGGGGCCGTGGCACCCGGCAGCGTGATGAATCTGCGCACTCTGCGTGGTCACCCCGGCGCGAGAGCAGTCATACCATGGCTGGCGAATATCGGGCTAGATTCTCACCCCCCGGGAATCGGACATGGAGGCGCAGGGACCGTGGGCCAGCACACCGCAGGAGATTCACCTGCGCCGAACGGTGCGCAGGCCGCCGCGGCGTACCTGCGCGAGCTGCTGCTCCGGCCCGGCCGTTACCGGCACCAATGGGAGCAGTACGCCGAGCGCAGCCGGGCTGGCCAGGTGAATCAGCTCGCCGTGGCCGAGGTTCTCGCGCACTACCTGTGGGAGCACCCGCGGGTCAAGGGTGACACCGGCGTGCTGCCGCGGCAGCTGAAAGACACCGCCTCGCGCGCCGTTTCCGGCAAGCTGCTGAGCAAGGCGACGCTGTCGCTGTTCATGGACGCATTCGGGTTCAGCGGCTTCGAGCGGGAACAGCTGGGCAAGCTGTGGGACGGCTCGGCACACATCCGGGTGCTGTCCGGTCCGCGCGGCATCCGCGAGGAGGCAGCGGGCGTGCTAGGCACCCCGCAGGTCAAGACCCTGTCCCTGCACGACCATCACTATCTGGGCCCGGACGGCCGGCCGGCCCGGCACCGCGTCATCGGTGTCATCGAGGCCGTCGCCGATGGCGTGGACCGGCTGCCCTATCGCGCCGACACCAACGCCGTGACCGTCGAGACCGGCCAGGGGTTCAGCGGCCTGGCCGGGCCGGTGTACCAGCCCGTGGCCGGGCTCTTCGCGGTGGACATGCTCCTGGCCGAGCCGCTGGCCGCCGGCGAAACGGCCACACTGGAGTACTCCACCAGCTTCCACTACACCGAACCGCCTGCGCCTCAGTTCCGCCGCATCGTCCAGCACTACGTGGAGAACCTCGACATCCGGGTCGAGTTCCACCCTCACCGGCTGCCGCGGAACGTGGTGTGGGCAATCTGGGAAGGGATGGACGGCCCCATCGTCGAGCGCGAGCACGTCACCCTGGATAGCCAGTTCGCGGTGCACCGCTACCTGCGGCTGGCCGAGAAGACGGCCGTCGGCTTCCACTGGGAGTGGTGACGACGCCAGATCACGGGGCCGGTCAGTGCCCGTGAGACGATCAGGGGGTGCGGAGGGACGAGGGTGCGGCGACCACGAGTGCGGAGTTGCGCGCGCACAACCTGGCGCGGCTGCTGCGCGCCGTCCATGACGGTGGCGGCCAGTTCACCCGGGCCGAACTCACCCGGCAGCTCAGCCTGGCCCGCGGGACCGCCACCGTCCTCGTCCGGGATCTGGCCAGCCGCCAGCTGATCGAGGAGCTGGCCAGCCCGGCCGGCGTCCCGGAGGGCGAGCAGGTGCCACGCACCCGCGGCCGCCCGACCGGCGTCCCCTCGGCACATCCGCAGGGCCCGGTCGCGCTCGCGGTCGACCTGCGAGATGACTCTTTTACCCTGGCCGCCGTCGAGCTGACCGGGCGCAGCACGATCCTGGACCGCCAGGAGCGGGACGCCGAGTCCGGAACCGAGTTCCTGACCGACGTGGCCGCGCGGCTGGCCATCGGTCGCCGCAAGTTCGGCGACCGGGTGGTCGGTGTCGGCGTGGCCGTGCCATCCCCGGTATCAGCCGGGCAGATGGTGCAGCCCACCCTGCCGGACTGGCAGGACGTGGATGTGGCCGGCCTGCTGGGCGGCGCCGGGCCGGTGCTGGCCGGCAACGACGCCACCCTGGCCGGCCTGGCCGAGGCACGCCGGGGGGTGCTGCGCGGCATTCCGGTGGCGCTGCACCTGCACGTGGCCACCGGCATCGGCGGGGTGCTGCTCACCGGCGGCCAGCCGGTGAGCGGGGTGCACGGCGCGGCCGGGGAGTTCGGGCACATGCCGCTGGCCGGCGGGGACCAGCCGTGCCGCTGCGGCTCAGTGGGCTGCTG
>JBAPYC010001303.1:0-5159 GCA_049284535.1 Streptosporangiaceae bacterium | reverse complement strand
CCGCTGGTCTGCGTCGGCGGCCAGCCCTCCGCCGCCGGATGGCGGCTGCTGGACCTGCTGGCGGCCGGCGGCGCGGAGTTCGGCTACCACGGCGACTTCGACTGGGGCGGCGTCCGCATCGCCGGCGCCGTGCGGCAGCGGGTGAACTGGCGGCCATGGCGGTATGACCGGCTGGCCTACGAGGCCGCTATCCCGGCCGTCCCGGCGCTCGCCCAGCTGCCCGGGCTCACCGGCATCCCGGCCGCGACCCCCTGGGATCCAGAGCTCGCCGTCGCCATGCGCCATCGCGACCTGCGCGTCGAGGAGGAGCTCACCCTCGACGCCCTGCTCGGGGATCTCAGCCTCTAGCTGCGTTGGGCGAGCTCCGCTCGCCACCGTCCGTGCCTCCACCCGCCGGGGAGCTGCTCGCGCATTCGGCCAGGTGCTCAGAGTTCGTGGCCCGCTCGCAGCCAGGCGATGTAGTCGGCGGCCGCACGTTCGGTGTCGTAGGTGGGAAGGTAGCCGGTGTCCTGCTGGATGCGGGTGATGTCGAGGTAGCTCTGCGCCGCGGTCCCGCCCGTAGGCAAATCGATCTGAGCGTCGGGAATGACCTTCTTGATCGCGGCGATGACCTCAGCGTTGGTCGTGGCGCGGCCGGAGGCGACGTTGTAGGTGCTGTGGCTGAGCTTGCCCGCGAGCTGCAGGAGCGTGATCGCCCGGGCCGTGTCCTTCACGTAGCAAAGGTCGAGCGAGTCCTCGGCGTGCGCAGGAGTTCGCAGACCGGACAGGTCCGGCTTGTGGCCACTGACAGCGGCGTGGACGAGGCTGGGGGCAGCGAAGAATCGGTCGGGAAGGTGCCCGAGCGGTCCCCAGGTGCCGGAGATGCGGTAGTTGACGATCTCGATGTCGGTGACGCCGGTCAGGTAATCGTTCAGCAGCTCTCCGATCTTCTTGAAGGTCGGGATGAGGTGTGGTGCGCTCATCGACAAGGGCATGTCCTCGGTGAGCGGGCCATCGGCTGCGGCGCCGCCGTAGACGCCGATCGTGCTCGCGACACCTACGCGCTTCACGCCCCAGTCCTGGGCGGCCTGGAAAACGTTGAGGAGCCCGCCGAGCGCCCGGCGCGTGGCCTCGATCGGAGGCTCGGAGCTCGGTGGCCAGGGCATCGAGCCGGCCAGGTGCACGATCCCGGTGATCGGGTGACGTTTTCCTATGTCGAGCAGGGTGGTCAGGTCAGCGACGTCGGCCTGCTCCAGGTGGATCGGCGCGTCGAAGCGGCCGGCCGGCAGCTCGGCGTGGCTGCGCTGAACCAGCACGCACTCCTCGCCCGCGTCCAGAAGTGCCTGCACCGTGTGGGAGCCGATGAAACCCAGCCCGCCGGTAATCAAGATCATCGCTATTTCACTTCCGTTCGTCTAACTGATCATCAGTACTGCTGACGGTCAGCATAGCGATAGGATCTGGGTGTGTCGAGTGACAGTGGACCGGGTCCGGAAGTAAGCAGGCGCCTGGGCTACCTGCTCAAGCACGCAGGGATGCGGCTGGCCGAGCTCAACGGGAAGGCGCTGGCGCCCTTCGGCATCGAGGCCCGCGAACTGGCCATCCTGCTCCTTCTCGCCGGCCGCGAGCCGGCCTCTCAGCAGCAGGCGGCGCAGCGGCTGGGCGTGGACCGGACGACGATGGTGGCACTGCTCGACACGCTCGAGGGCAAGGGGCTGGTGTCCCGCCATCCGCACGCCGAGGACCGGCGCCGCAACGTGGTCGAGCTGACCGCGGCCGGCCAGGAGACCCTCCGCCGGGCCACCCAGGCCAGCGATGACGCCGAGCACGCACTGCTCGCGCCGCTCAGCCCCGAGGATGGGCAGCACCTCCGGGACGTGCTGCAGCTCATCGTCACCCACCGCAACGCAGACGAGGGCTGACTGCCGCGGACCTGGCCGCGATGGCGCTGAGCCCGCCCGTTCGGTCCCTAAGGTGCCTTCCCCCGTTGCCTGCGGGTCAGCGCAGCGGACGCCCGGTCCGGATCCGGTTGCCGGGGTCGAGGTTCTTGCTGACCATTGCGATGCGGTCCGCAATCGCGAAGTCCCACAGGCGCAAGATCGAGCCGGGCTCGGGGGACGGCCCGTAGAAGTTGAACTGCCCCCGGGCGGAACCCGTGATCCGTGCCACCGCGCCGTCGGCTAGCGCCCTGGCCTGCGCCGCGTTCTGGTTGGTGAGCTGCGTGGTCGCGTACAGATTGAAATGCGCGTCGCGTCCGGTGACGCAGCTCGGTGCGGCGCCGGAATGAGCGTATGCGCCGCCGAGGTGCCGCAGTTCGACCATGCGCAGTCCACCTTGGGCCCCGGTCGCCATGCATCCGGCAATCTTCGAGATCGTCGGCGCATCGAGCGTGGCGGCGAAGCCGCCCCGGTATGCGACGCGCTGCGGCGCGACGGGGTCGCGATGGATGTCTGGCAGCTCGCCGGGGCCCATGACCCGTGTGTAGTCGTTGATCTTCGCGCCGCTGCCGAGCATCGGCGCCAGGATCCGGCGACCGGCGGACTCGAGGTCAGGCGCGTGCGGATCGACGTGCGCGATGCGCAGATGCGCGACGAAGCGTCCACGGAGCGCCTCCGGCAGCTGCGGGATGCCGGGGAGGTGGATCAGGGCGACCGACGTGCTCGTTCGTTCGTCCAGCCCTTGCACCCATTGCCCGTAGGCCCGCAGCACCGATTCCGCGTCCTCGCCGTCGAAGTACACGCCGCCGCCGAACAGCGCGGGCAGCCCGACCAGGCCGAACTCGAGCTCGGTGACGATTCCCAGCCCGCCGGCGCCGCGCAGGGCCCAGAACAGTTCCCCATCCTGAGCATCGATCCGGACCGGCTGGCACTCGGCGTCCAGGACGGTCATCCTCACCACGCGGTCCGAGGCGAACCCGAACGTCCGCCCGATCGGGCTCAGGCCGCCACCGAGGGTGTAGCCGATCACGCCGACGCCGGGCGACGCGCCGGCCAGGCCCATCAGGCCCAGCGGCGCGGATACTGCGGCAACATCAGCCCAGCGGGTGCCGGGGCCGACGATCGCGTGCCGCGCCGTCGGGTCGACGGCCGCCTGGTTCACCCGCGACGCATTGATGACCAGCGCTCCGGCACCCCGATCCAGCGCCCCGTGACCGGTGTTGACCACCGCGACATCGAGGTCGTTCTCTTTCGCCCACCGGGCGCCGGCCGCGATGTCCGCGGCGGATGCCGCGACCAGCGCGACGGGAGGACGGCTATCGGCCGCCAGATCCCACGTCTGCGTTGCGCCGGCGTACCCGTCCTCGCCGGGCAGCAGCACCGCCCCGCTGACCGTGCGCTGCAACCGCTCCCGCTGTGCCGCTTTGATTCTCATCGTGTGTTCCTTTGTTCCGAGCGCGCTCATGTTCCGAGCGCGCTGCTCAATTCGCCTGATCTGGGGTCGCCTGATCTGGGGCTGTTCACTGCCGTGGAGGTACCTGGGTTCTGCTCAGGCGGGGGTGACGGCGTGGTCGCTGTGGCTGGTCTGGTCTGTCGTCGCCTGGTGGCTGGCCGCCCGGGTGAGGGACTCGGCGCGCCGGTAGACGATCTGGGCCTGGACGGCGATCATGATGGCGATCATGATCAGGACCTCGCCAAACCCGGCGCCGTCGTTGATGTGAGCGAACCAGGCGAGGACACCCAGGCCGAACTTGACCGCGACGAGCCCGAGGAACAAGGCGACGGTGACCCAGGTGCCCTGGGAAAAGACACGTCCTTGTGCGTCGGCCCAGACCCGGGTCAGCCGGCCTCGCGCCAGGCCGACGGCCAGGCTCAGTGCGAGCCCGATGGCGATCATGCCGCAGCCGGCCAGCCCGCTGGGGCGATCGAACCCGCCGACGCACAGCCCAACGATGGTGTAGATGATCGCCATCTTGAACCGGGACTTAGCCGTCACCTCGGAAGTCCTGGTCTGGCGGTAGACCGACCAGGCGACCAGGGCCAGGATCGCGAGGATCTCCGTTGCTGACATGTGCAGCTCCCCTTGCCGGGCCACCTGGGTCGGCGGCCTGCGGTCACGCCGCCGGGTTGGCGGCATGAGGCAATACTGCGGGTCAGGGACCCGTGCGGTCGCTAGGGAGAGTCCCTAATTGCCAGACCTAGGGACGGGCGCGGCGCGAACGGCCGGCTGACTGCTGCCTTCACGAACCCCTAGCCCGAGTTTCCGGGTTATCTCGATCTTGATGGGCTGGCATTTGCTCTGCGGATGTCCTGATCTGCGGCTTCCCGGCGTGTCGGCTTGCTTCTGACCAGGAGATGACCTATGACCTAAAGTCGTGGCGAGCCTGTATAAGAAGGTGATCAGCGGGAAGCCGTACTGGTACCTGCGCGAGATGGGCTGGGTCGACGGCAAGCCGAAGCTGGTCTCCGAGCGGTACCTGGGCACAGCAGCCGACATCGAGGCGCTGCTGGATGCCCGCGAGGCCGCCGTGCTGCCCGAGCGGACCCGGCACCTGGCCTTCGGGGACGTTGCCGCAGCCTGGGGGATGCTGGAAGAACTAGGCGTGGCCGCGGTCATCGATGAGGTGACCGGGCCGCGCCGCGCGGACGCGGGCGCGTCAGCGGGGAGCTACCTGGTGCTGGCGGCGCTGAACCGGCTGGTCGCCCCGTGCTCGAAGGCAGCGTTCGCGGACTGGTGGAAGACCACCGCCGCGGACCGGTTCACCAAGATCCCCGCCTCGGCACTGGATCACCGCCGGTTCTGGGACGCGATGCACGCCGTCACCGCCGGGCAGCTGGAGGAGATCTCCCGCACGATCGCGGTGCGGATCGTGGAGTCATCCGGGGTGGACTGCTCCTCGGTGGCGCTGGACATGACGAATTTCGCCACCTTCATCGGCACGGCGAACGGCAAGGCACCGGTCGCGCAGCGGGGCAAGGCCAAGCAGAAACGCAGCGACTTGCGGCTGGTGGGGCTGGGCCTGGTCGTGACCCGGGACGGCGGGATCCCGCTGACCTGGCACGCCTACCCCGGCGACCGGCCCGATGTCACTCAGTTCACCACGATGATCGACCAGCTGCGCGGCCAGTACGAAGCGGTCTGCGCCGCGGCCGGCATCAGCGCCGGCGCCGCGGACATGACGGTGGTCTTCGACGCCGGGCAGAACTCCGCGGACAACTTCGCCCACCTGGCCAGCACGAACC
>JBAPYC010001302.1:0-2636 GCA_049284535.1 Streptosporangiaceae bacterium | reverse complement strand
CGCCAGGTCGGTCGTGCCGCCCCGCCGGCCGTTGCCGCTCTTCCTCTCCAATTGCTCGGTCCTGGCCAGCTCCACGCCGATGCGCAGCGCGTGCCTGCGCCCGGTGCCCGGCGGCACGGCACGCACCGCCCCGGCGCCGTGGAGCCCGGTGTCGTAGAGCCCGGTGTCGTAGAGCAGTGCCCCCACGCGGTTCCCGCCCCGGCCGAGCAGCCGGGCGAGCACGAGGGCAAGCTCGCTGAGCACGTCGTCCTTGCCGCGCCCGGGCGGCCCCACCGTCATGGACGCCGAACGGTCGAGCACCAGCCACGCGGTGAGCTCCCGGTCTTCGGTGAATACGCGAAGCTGCGGCTCGTTCAGCCGGGCGGTGACGTTCCAGTCGATGTGCCGCGCGTCGTCGCCTTCGATGTAGTCACGCAGGCCGGCGAGGTCGGTGCCGGTCCCCCGGTGCGCGGTCCGGTAGTCGCCGATCAGGCGCCCGTCGAGGCGGCGGAGGACCCGCCATTCGAGGCGGGCCAGCAGCCGCTCCGGAGTGGTGCGCATGGGCATCAGGTCAGCGGCCGCTCAGGACGACGTCGGGCTCGGGCACGGCATCGAGCACCTTCGTGATGATCGCGTCGGCGGTGATGTCGTCGGCGAGCGCCTCATAGGAGAGCACGAGGCGGTGCCGGAGCACGTCGAGGGCGAGCTCTCGGACGTCAGCTGGCAGCGCGTAGTCCCGGCCGTACAGGAACGCGAGCGCCCGGGCACCAGTGACGAGGGCGATCGAGGCGCGCGGGCTGGCCCCGTAGCTGATGTACCGCTTCAGGTCGGCGAGCCCCGCGCGATGCGTCTGGCGGGTCGCGGTCACCAGGCGCACGGCGTAGTCGACGACGGCGGTGTCGACGTAGATGTCCCGCGCGCGCTCCTGCATGGCGATCAGGTCTGCCGGGCTGAGCATCGCGCGAACCGGTTCGGCGGCGCGCAGCGAGCGGTCGACGATCGCGTGTTCCTCGGTGACGCTCGGGTAGCCGACGACGACCTTCATCATGAACCGGTCGACCTGCGCCTCGGGCAGCGGGTAGGTGCCCTCGGACTCGATCGGGTTCTGCGTCGCCATGACCAGGAATGGCTCGGGCACCTGGTAGGTCTCGCGGCCGATGGTGACCTGGTGTTCCTGCATCACCTCCAGCAGGGCGCTTTGCACCTTGGCGGGCGCGCGGTTGATCTCGTCGGCGAGCAGCAGGTTCGTGAAGACCGGGCCGAGCTGGGTGGCGAACTCGCCGGTGTGCTGGTGGAAGACCCGGGTTCCGGTCAGGTCGGCCGGCACCAGGTCGGGCGTGAACTGGATGCGCTGGAACTGCCCGCCGACCGCCGCGGCGAGCGACTTGACCGACAGCGTCTTGGCCAGCCCGGGGACGCCCTCCACGAGCAGGTGCCCGCCGGAAAGCAGGGCGATCGCCATCCGCTCGAGCAGGATGTCCTGGCCGACGATGGTGCGCTTGACCTCGAACAGCACCGGTTGCAGCGGGTTGCCCTGCTGTCCGGGTGACGGAGCCTGACCGGGTGAGGCAGGCTGGCTCTGGTTCGGCGGGGTCATCGGGCTCCTTCGTGCTGGGCGGCTGCCTGTGCCTCGCTCATATCTGCGGTCCCTTCCCTAGTGACCCCGGACTGCCATCGCCGAGCGCGGCGCCGATAGGCACCGCGAACCCGATGCCGGCGAACGCGTCCTCGCCGGCGGGTGTGGCGATCGAGACGACGATGCCGATGACAAGCCCGTGCGCGTCGAGCAGCGGGCCACCCGAGCTGCCCGGGTTCACCGACGCGTCGAACTGGATGAGCCCGGAAAACTTGCCGTTGTCGGTGTCCGCGGTCCGGTTGAGGCCGGAGATGATCCCGGCGGACACGCTGTCGGCCAGGCCGAGCGGATTGCCGATGGCCACGACCGACGCCCCCACACCAGCCGCTCCCCCGAGGGTGGCAGGCACGACGACCTGGGGCAGCTTCGCCGGGGTCAGCGTGGCGATGTCCAGCTTGGGGTCGGTGGCGGCGACGGCCGCGTTCGCCGTGGTGCCGTCGGCGAAGGTGACAGTGATGATCCCGCCGCCGGAGATGACATGGTTCGCGGTCAGGATCGTGCCGTTGTCGGCCACGACGAGGCCGGTCCCGAGCTTGTGAGCGGTACGGACGATCACCACGGACGGCGCGACATGGGCATAGATATCCGGCACAGTCGGGCTCGAGCTGGACGTCGGGCTGGGGCTCGGCGTCGCGGCCCTGGCCGGGGAGGGCGTGCTGGAGAGCTGGGTCGCGAGCACCGCGACCACGACGAGCAGGACCACCACGACCGCTATCCCGGCGGCGAGCAAGCGGCGCGAACCGCGAACCCCGGGCGTACGCGGTCCGACGCCATCGGGCCCGCTATCCATAACCTCACGCTAAGTACGGCTTTTGTGAAAAGGATAAGCGCACGTCCAGAAAGTACGGAAGGAGGGCGGCCTGCATGCGGGAGCGCTGGACTCAGCTGCCCGCGGTTCCGGTCCCCACCTTGACCAGCAGGCATGCTGACAGACATGGCGATGTCAGGTCCTGGGGCGCGGGGCGTGCGCCGGCTGGGTATCCGCCGGCTGGGCGGCGGCCGGCCGCGGGCGGAATGAGCC
>JBAPYC010001301.1:0-7250 GCA_049284535.1 Streptosporangiaceae bacterium | reverse complement strand
AGCTAAGCCCAAGACCAGCTCCGCGGCCGGCGCTGGCTCCGAATCCGTGGCTGGCGCCGCGGTGCCCACCGGGAACCTCCCGGGCTGGAACCTGGTCTACACCACGGATTTCAACGGCGACTCCCTGCCGTCCGGGTGGGGTGCTTATACCGGTGAGCCGGGTGGCGATCAGTACGGCTACTGGGATCCGGAGAACGTCAGCGTCAGCGACGGGGAGCTGCACCTGCGCACGACGCCCGATAGCGATCCGGATCAGTCGGGTGCCGCCACGAGCGGCGGCGTCGCCTTCTACGGGGAACCGCATACCTACGGCATGTATCTGGTTCGCATGAAGGGCGACTACGAGCCCGGCCTGAAGATGTCGGACATCGCTCTGCTGTGGCCGGCCGACGACGGCACCTGGCCGCCCGAGATAGATTTCTTCGAAGACGATGGCGGCGCCAGGAGCGGCTATACCGCGAGCCTGCATCCGGGACCTGATGGTGACGACTGCTGCTTTATCCAGCGGACCGTGTCGAACAATGCCACCGAGTGGCACACGTACGGGGTCGCCTGGACCTCCAGCTCCCTCACCTACACCATCGACGGCAGGGTGTGGGGGACCGTGACCAGCAGCCAGCTGACCGGTGCAGCCAGCTGGCCCGACATCCCGATGAACCTCGACCTGCAGTCGCAGAACCTCGGCTCGGCTCAGCCGGGCTCGACCGAGACCATGACCGTGGCCTGGGTAGCCGAGTACGTGCCCAGCTAGCTGGCGGTGCTGGCTGGCGGTGCTGGCCGACAGTGCGGCCAGCCGGGCGTTGAGCAAGCTCGGCGTTGCTGCCTGCGGCGAAGCCGCAGCCAAGGCCCACACGCTGCGTCTCTTCGATCCCATGGGTAACAGGTAGCAAGATCGTTCGGCGATTGAGGGCGCTCTGACACCCGTAATTGCCGAACGATCAGGCGGGACGACCTCAACGGACGAACGACCGGCTGCGACGGCTGCTTTGCCGGCAGTTTGCGGGGTTATAACGCCGTAAACTGCCGACTTTTCGCTGGCGCTGGTGCGGACGAGAACAGCGCGTCGCGTGGGGCTCGTCGCTGCCCAGCACGGCTGAGGTCCAGGCCAGGGTCTCCGTCTCGGGATGAGCCATGCCGCGAGCCTAACAAGGTTCGCCCCCGGCGCCACGGCAGGCCGGCCCGCGGGGCCCTGCACGCCGCCAGGCCGCGGCCGTAACGCCAGTTGCCGCTGCATCTGCGTTCAGATACAGCGGCAACTCCGGCGCCGATGGCGGGTGGCAGGACGCCTTCCCGCCGGGGATTACTTGCTGCGGCGGCTCGAGACGAACTCGGACAGGGCCCGCCGCTGCCAGCGCAGCGGAGATCCCGGCGAAGCGGGCTCGCCGTGAACCTTGCGCTGCCGGTAGTAGTAGCGCTCGGCGATGATCGTGCGCAGGACGCGCCAGCCGTCGCTCGTCGCGTTCAGGTTGCTGACGCCGTGGATCCGTGAGTGCTCGTAACTGGGAACTTCCTTAACCTTCAAGCCAGCCTGGGCAATGCGGATGTTAATCAAGGTCTCAACCTCGAACCCGTCTCCCCACAGCCGCGTGCCGCTGCCGACCGGGATGTCCTGCTGGACATCAAGGCCGAACACCGGGACGTGGTGACGCCAGAAAACGTTATAGCCATAGCAAAGATCCGAATACTTAGTCCGGCACAACACATTGACCAAGGTGCTGAGCGCCCAGTTCCCGAGACGGCGCAGATGAGTGATGTCGCAGCTGCCGCCGCCCTGGGCAAACCTGGTGCCCTTGGCGAAGTCCGCGCCGTCCAGGAGCGCCTGGACAAACTGCGGGATCTCGGCCGGGTCAGCCGAGCCGTCCGCGTCGACCATCGCGACGACGTCGCCGGTGGCCGCGGCGAACCCGCACGCAAGAGCGTTCCCCTTGCCGGAACGGTTCTGGGTGATGACCCGGACATCCGGCCGGAGGCTGCGGGCGGTGGCCACCGTGTCGTCGACGGAGTTCCCGTCGACCACGATGACCTCGTGCAGGCCCTGCGGCAGCTTGGCAAAGACGTGAGGCAGGTTGCGGGCTTCGTTGAGGGTCGGGATGACCACCGTGACCTTCGGCCAGGGCAGGTTGAGATCAGCAAGCGTGGGTACAACGTCACTGCTCGAGCGCGCAAGTTCTGGCGCGGCGTCGCTTGGCTGCTCGGCGTCCGGCGACGAGGTTCGCATGAGAACGCGAGCAGCTTCGGCTTCCTTGCCAGTCATAGGTCTCCTTCCAGATGCCCGGCCCGGCCGGGCATGGCCCCCGGAGAACGGGGATAGAGGCAGCGTCAGCAATCTGTTAGACCAGTCGGGCGTAAGCCCTCTGTTAGATCAGTTATGTGTAAAGGACGCGGGTACGCCCGAAGTCGTTTACTTTGTAGTTACCTGACTACTCTGAGTCGGCATTCGAGCGGCATTTCACCGGTCGATAGCTGAAAGTGCAGGTCAAGAACATATAACACGGCTCGCCCCAGCGGGCGGCCCAGTAATACCCGCGTCACATGCCTAACTTGTGCGTGCTTTCGACCCTAGAGTCCGGTTTTCTGTTAGATAACGTTCAGATAAAGCCTTCGTTACTCACTGACGTTTATCAATAGCGAAGAGTGACTACCTGGATGGCTGGCCGGTCCCCTGCGGATAGTCAGGCGGCCGCGCGGGTGAGCCGCGACCGAAGCCCTTCGGGTGATCCTCGCCTGGTCTTCAGGCTACGCAGAAGGAATCTGCGATACATTCTCGAATTGTGCGCCGAGGAGCTAAAACCAGTCGCCGCTGCCGATGCGGCCATGTTCATGCCGCACATGTGCATTACCGGCCCGGTACGGAATGTTCGCTATGTCCCGGCTGTCGCAGTTACCGTCCCGAGATTGGCTTTCCGCCGGTTCTGGCGTGGCTAATGGGGCGCCGGGAGCCAGAGCCCCCGGAACCCGAGCGCCATACCGCGCAAAGCGGTGATATTCCTCGTGATGAGCCGGACGCCGGGCCGGCGGCAGACGAAGACCCGGCAGGCGAAGACCCAGCAGGCGAAGACCTGCAGGACGAGGACCCCGGGCCGCGTGCCTTCGTGCGGCCATCGCCGGGCCGGCGGTAGGCACTCCGGGCCACGCAGTCAACAGATCCGGTTTCCGGCCCCGCGACGGCCGGAACGGACGGCTCGCTGCTATTTGGTGGCTGGCTATTTGGTGGCTGGCTATGTCGTGGTGGACGGCTGCGCGGCGGCCGGCTTCTTGGCTGCCGGTTTCTTGGTAGCCGGTTTCTTGGTGGCAGGCTTGGTAGCCGACGGCCTGATCACCGGAAGCTCATAAATGTACGTGCCGTGGCTGGAGATGATGAGCTTCCAGTCTTTGGATCGCGCCAGGGAATTCAGCAGGATCGGGAAACTGGCGGCATAGGTCAGCCCGTAAGCGCGGCTGTAGGCCTGCATGCTCGGGGACACCACGACGTAGGCCGGGGTCTGCCAGCCGGTGTACAGGTCGGCGGCTTGCTCGATGGTGGTCGCGATGTTGGGCTTGGCCAGGGTTGCCGGCGGCAGGACGCCGCCGAAGATGGTGAGGTAGCTGAACTCGTTGTACTGGGCGGTGTCCTGCTGGGCGCCGTTGCCGGTGGCCGAGTAGATCGGGCCTGGCGCGTAGTTCTGCTGCAGGTCGGTCATGGCCGTCACCTCGGACTGCCGGATGACGTTGTAGCTGTCGTCTCCGAAGAACGAGGGGAAGAACAGCGTCAGCGTGAACGCCAGGGCCACCGGCACGCCGAGCCAGTCCACCAGCCGGCGAGGCGTGACCCGCCCGGACTGGACCTGCCGGTGCCCGTGCAGCGCATCCCCGCTCTGGATCTGCTTCTCCAGCCGCGGGACGGGCGCCACGGCGGATGCGACAAGCGCGGCCGCCCACGGAAGGGAGAACAGGTAGACCCGCAGGATGCCTTCGTTCCCGTAGGCGACGAGCCCGAGCAGGAGGAAGGGCGAGAACGCCAGGATCAGCAGGGTCAGGACGGTCCGCCTGGACCGGCGGCGGATCCAGGCCCCGACGAGGGCAAGCGCCCACATCGATAGCGACAGCACCCGCTGGCAGTCCTCGATCACCTTTTCCGAGTGCGGCGGGACAATATAGTTGGTGGCCGATGACGGCGGAGCCACGTTCCCGAAGAAATTCCCGATGGACGCCAGGATCCCGAAATGGCTATTCACGAAAGTGAAGTGCGGCACAAAATAGCCAATGGCGATCGCGGCCAGGACAAAAGGCAGCCACCGCGGGCGCAGCAGCCGCGGCACCATCAGCACGCCAAGCTGGACCAGCAAGAGATACGGCGACAGCTCATGGGTGAAGGTCAGGACCAGGAAGAGCAGCGCCAGCGTGCCGGCCGCGGCGAGCTGCTGCTGTTTCGCGAGCCGCTTGACGCCGGGATGAACCCGGCCGGCCTGCTCCCCCGCGCGCTTGGTGACCCCGGCGAAGTTACCCGCGCTCAGCCAGCGCATCGCCAGGGCCATGATGCCCAGGCTCAGGATTGTTCCCAGCGCCTGCGGGGAGAAATAATCCTGGCCGACCCAGTTGCTCGCGGCGTACAGCATGAGCGCTACCCACCGCTGCTTATAGGTCAGGGCCAGCGCGTCGTAGATGATGTAGAGCAGAGGAAGGGCGGCCAGCTCGAAAACGAGCTGCGCCCATTTCGCGTATGCCAGCGGGCTTGATACGCCCGCTATCTTGTCGAACCAGGCGGCGAGCGCGAAGAACCCGGGCCAGTTCTGGTAAATATCGATTTGCGAATTGAGCTGACCGTGGGCGTTCACGTACTGAACGACCCCGACCGTCTTGTAGAGCCATCCGTACCGCCCGGCCCCATATACCAGCGGAGCCGTCCCGTACAGCATCACCACAAGTGCGGTGACATGAAGGCCCATCCGGGTAGGCGACAGCCGGCTCTTGGCGAGCTCGACGGTCGCCGAGATCACCAGCAGGGCGATGCCAGCGTAGAAGACGGGCGGCAGCAGCGGGGGCAGCCCGTAGTCCCCCAGCTTCGTCGCGTTGGTCGTGCTGACCCCGTAAGCCCACAGGGCAACGCTCGCGGGCAGCAGCAGATCCGGCAGCCACCGGCTGACCCAGCCAGGGCTGGCGTGGTCGCGCACGGGGGCTTGCGCGGCTGGGACTCGCGTGGAACTCACGGCAGCGCTAACGACCGGGGAAATAGGGACGTGCTAGGGCGACGATTCCCGGGGCACCGCAGGTGCTGGTCTTCATGCCGTTCGTGCCGCCTCCTGGTTGGCTCATAGGTCATAGTCCAGAAGCCGCGCTTTCCCGACCAGGCGGGCCGCAGGCCCTTCCGGCCGGCACCGCCGCGCGGACGGGCGGCCGGGGACAGGAGTTTAGCCTACTTGCGCCGGTCAGTACCGGTATGGCCGATTCGGAAACTACCCATCGCGCCAGCTGTGCCCGGGAGGAATCAGGCCGAACGGGCGTACGGCGTGCCTCGCCGGGGATGACGCGTGCCCCGCCGGGGATGCAGATGCGTGGACCGCCGGGGATGCAGATGCGTGCACCGCCGGGGATGCAAGAGCCTAGGAGTGCTGCCAGACGCGGACGTAGTCGACCTTCATCGTGGCCGGCGCCTGGGCAGGCCCGCCAGCGCCCCCAGTCGCGTAGTCCAGGATCAGGAACATCGGCGCGGAGGTCACCCCGGAGGTCACGCTGCCGACATCGCGGCCGTCGTAATAGAAGGTGATGTTCCCCGGCTCCCAGTTCACGGCGAAGGTATGCCAGCCACCCGTGTACGACCCGGCCGGGCAGCCGGTCCCCCCGCCGGCACCGATCCCCTGCGGACTGGCCGCGTTATGCAGATGCCCGCACAGCCGGCCACCGATGGCCTCGGCGATGTCGATCTCACCGTCGGTGGGCCAGGTCTTGCCATCGGCCCACACCGCCGGCCAGTTGGCGACCTCGCCCGGCTTCCCCGACGCCGCGGGCAGCCACACTCGCGCCTCGACGAGACCATAGGTGAAACTGAACTTGCCGTTCGTGCTCACCAGGCCAGCGGCATACCGGGCGTCGCCGTTCCCGCAATTCTCGCTCTTGCGGGTAAGGGTCAGGCTGAGCGCACCGCCACCTTGGCTGACCTGGGAGGGGTCGTAGCAGTCATCCTCCTGGTCGCTGACCGGAGCGGTCACACCCGACCCGTACCAGCCCGTCGACCACATCGAGGTCTCCAGCCCGGACCCGCTGAATTCAGAATCAAACTTCAGCGTCCACGCACCCGGCAGCGGCGCCGGGCCGGCTGAGCTGGTGGACGATCCCCGGAGCGCGAACGCGATGGCTGCCGCCGCGATGACCACGACGGCGGCGACTGCCAGCCAGGTCCATCTGCCGCCCAGCCTCAGTGCCCGGGAGAGTCCGGGCCGCGAGTCCTGCCGCCGGCCCGCACGGGGGCTGGGAGAAGTCGTATGCGGAATGACGTCACCCTAGTCCCGTGTCGCGGCCTGCGTGAATTGTGCCAATCCTACCGTTCGGCGCAGATGCCCGGACGTGCCTCAGCGCGCCGGCCGGATCGCCGAACCGGTGTCAGGAACCTGCGGCCGGATCTGGAACCGGGGTCAGGAACCTGCCGTCGGCGGAAGCTCGTAGATGATCGTGCCGTCCCGGTTCGCAACCAGCTTCCATTGCTTCGAGCTCGCGAGGGACTTCTCCAGGATCGAGAAGCTGTTGGGTGGTGCCTGCGCGTAGGCGCTGTTGTACGGCACCATGCTGGGCGCGATCAGGACATACGCGGGTTGCTTGCCCCCCGTGAGTGTCAGGGAGTTCTGCGCGATCACCGAGGCGATATTGGCTGTCGCGGTGTTGACCAGCGGCGCCCCGTCGCGGGCGCCGAAGATGCTGGTCGACGGCCACAGGTAGTACGTGGCCGTGTCCTCGGCCGGGACGTTGTCCTCGGCCACATACAAGGGCCCCGGACGCGAGCTCTGCAGGAAGTGCACGATCGTCGTGACCTCGCTCTGGGAGAAGGTGTCGAAGGCGTCGTCCCCGAAGAAAGCCAGGAAGAACAGGGCGAGGACGATGCACAGCGCCACCGGGGCACGGACCCAGCGCACGATCGGCATGACCCACGGAATCGCGAGGCGGTGGGCGACCGCGCGCAGGCGCCGCGTTATGGCCCGGGCCAGGGTCCTCAGGGTGACCGCCACAGCGGCAACGGCCGCGATCAGGGCGCCGGCCCACCCGCGCAGGCGCCGCACGAC
>JBAPYC010001300.1:0-1747 GCA_049284535.1 Streptosporangiaceae bacterium | reverse complement strand
CCTCCTAGCACTCCCGCCGCAGCACCCGCACTCTCACCCCAGCACTTCCGCCCCGGGTGGTCCCAGGATTCAATGAATGTGGCGTTCTACAGAATCTATTGCGCAGAGATCCGCATTCATTGAATCGGAGCCGCGCAGGGAACGGTGCGGATGGGGAGAGCGGGGCGCTCGAGGCCGCTGGTAAGGGCAGAGCGGATCCGCTGCACCACCATGGCCGGCTCCCGGCGGATCTCCGCCGGGGAGAAGTGCAGCGGGATGATGCCGACCGCTGCCATCCGGCTGTGCCGGCGGCGTGTGCGGTCCCAATCCGCCGGGGACAGATGCCATGCGCGCGAGTCGACCTCGACCACGACGCCTGCGTCCGGCCACCAGGCGTCGGGCTTGCCGAGAAACTCTTCCTCCAGGTACAGCGACGGATTGAACAGCGGCGCCGGCAGCCGGGCCGCAATGAGCAGATCGCGCAGGTCGGCCTCGGCGACCGACCTGACCCCATCGGCCACCTCCGCCAATGCCGAACGAAGCAGCGCCGAGCCCTTCATAGGACCGTTATTGAGCTCCTCGGCAAGTTCGCCTGTCGTGCATCGCCCTAGCTGAACTGCATCAGCTACCACGGCCCGGACGTCCCGCAGATCAGACAACTGCCGCGCGGTATCGGCCACGGCCCGGGGTACCAGGGCCAGACGCACCGGTCCCATTATCGAGGCCTGGCGCGGTAGCTGGGTGGTCCGGTGCAGCCGGACGAATCCCGCGTTATGGCGCTGCCGGCTGACCGGCACCAGCACATCGATCATGTCCGTAGCGTGTGGGCTGCGGATGCTGTAGTGCCCCAGAGCGGCGGGGCCGGTGATGAGGCTGCCTGGCCCGGAGTACAGCAGCGCGGCTACCTCTCGCTGCGGCGCGCTCGGCACCCCGCTCGTGGCCAGGTAGACGCCCGGCAGAAGGATTTGCCACGGGCCGCCGCGGCGAGCCCGGTACTGCATCGTGTAATCCTTCATGCCGACCCTGAGCAACTGCTTGCGGCTGGCTACCGCCCGTTGCCGCTCCAGCAGCTCGTCCAGGCCGTCCAGCCGTGTCGTGCGAGGCATGGCCCGAGCATGACACCCGGGTCCGACAATTCAGGGTCCGGCAAAACCGGCCGCCCGCCCCGTCCAGCCTCACCGCGCCCACCTCGCCGCGCCAGCCTCATCCCGCCCATAAGCAAGCGGTAAGGCAGCGCGCCCTGTAGCCGCCAAACCGGACAACGTAGTCTGACGGGGTGGGCATGATGATGGCGGTGAGCTTCGAGCGGTACGGGCGGCTTTACTACCTCGACCCGGGCGCTCATTCACCGGCCATCGGCGACAAGGTCCTGGTCCCCACCGACTCTGGCCCCGAGGTCGCCCAGTGCGTGTGGGCGCCGCAGTGGGTATCCGAGGACATCGGCGGCCTGCCCGTCTGCGCGGGTATGGCCGGCGACGATGACCTGGCCCGGGACGAGGAGAACCGCAAGCGTCGGGCCGAAGGCCGCCTGGCCGCGCGCCGCCTGATCCGCGAGCACGCCCTGCCGATGAAGATCACCGCGGTGGACTTCCTGTCCGCCGACAACGTGTTCGTGGTGTACTTCAGCGCCCCGCACCGGGTGGACTTCCGCGCCCTGGTCCGCGACCTCGGCGGCCGCCTCAAGGCCCGGGTCGAGCTGCGCCAGATCGGGCCCCGGGACGAGGCGCGGCTGCAGGGCGGGATCGGGCCGTGCGGCCGTGACCTGTGC
>JBAPYC010001299.1:0-1563 GCA_049284535.1 Streptosporangiaceae bacterium | reverse complement strand
CCCACCTGTGACTCACGGCACCCAAGCCAGCAGATCATGCCGGACCACGACGGCCCGGCAGGCCATCTATACCGAAGTTCCCCCCGCGTAATGGGTCCGGAGGGTTCCAACATGCCCATGAGCAGCGGATTCGTGCCCGCCACGAATCAGGGCGTAGTCATGTAAAATGACCATCTTGGCTGATAGATGACCTTATTGCTGCTATCATGTGCACATGTACGTGGCTAAGGTCCCGAACCGGGGGTCACCGCCCGCCGTCCTGCTCCGGGAAAGCTACCGCGAGGCCGGGAAGGTCAAGAACCGCACTCTGGCCAACCTGTCGGCCTGGCCCGAGGCCAGGGTCGACGCGCTGTCCCGGGTCCTGAAGGGCCAGCCGCCGCCCGCCGCGGACCTGGACGGGACGTTCGAGATCACCCGCAGCCTGCCGCACGGCCACGTCGCCGCCGTCCTGGGCACGGCCCGCCAGCTCGGCCTGGACGAGCTGATCGACCCGGAGCCGTCCCGGCACCGGGACCTGGTGATGGCGATGGCGGCCGCGCAGGTGATAGACCCGGGTTCCAAGCTGGCCATCGCCCGCGGGCTGCGAGACCAGACCGCCGCCAGCTCCCTGGGCGAGATCCTCGGCCTGGGCTGCTGCGATGAGGATGACCTGTATGAGGCGATGGACTACCTGCAGGCCCGGCAGGAGCGGATCCAGGACGCGCTGGCGGCCCGGCACCTGGCCGGCGGCACCCTGGTCCTGTATGACGTGTCCTCCGCCGCGTTCGAGGGGCGGACCTGCCCGCTGGGCGCCATCGGGCATCCCAAAGACGGGGTCCGAGGCCGCCTGCAGATCGTCTATGGGCTGCTGACCAGCAAAGACGGTATTCCCGTCGCAATCGAGGTGTTCGCCGGCAACACCGGCGACCCGGCGACCGTGGCCAGCCAGGTCACCAAGGTCAAGGACCGGTTCGCCCTCACCCGGGTGGTGCTGGCCGGGGACCGGGGCATGCTGACCGCCGCCCGGCTGCGCGAGGACGTCCGGCCCGAGGGCCTGGACTGGATCACCGCGCTGCGCGCCCCCCAGGTCAAGAAGCTGGTCCGGGACGGCGACCTGCAGCTGACCCTGTCCGGCCAGACCGGCCTGGCCGGGATCACCTCCCCGGACTTCCCCGGCGAGCGGCTGGTGGCCTGCATGAACCCGTTCCTGGCAGCCGAGCGGGCCCGCAAGCGCGAGTCGCTGCTCGCGGCCACCGAGGCTGACCTGGAGAAGATCGCCGCCGCGTGCGCGCGGGCCCGGCGGCCGCTGCGCGGCCAGGACACGATCGCGGTGCGCGTGGACAGAGTCCTGAACCGGCGCAAGGCCGGCAAGCACTTCACCATCGCCATCACCGGCGACAGCTTCAGCTACGCCCGCAACCAGGACTCCATCACCGCCGAGGCGAAGCTGGACGGCATCTACGTGCTGCGCACCAGCGTCGGGCCCGGCGACCTGGACAGCCCGGAAGTGGTCTCCTCCTGCAAGGCCCTGGCCCAGGTCGAGCGGGCCTTCCGCGCCTTCAATACCGACCTGGACATCCGCCC
>JBAPYC010001298.1:0-4148 GCA_049284535.1 Streptosporangiaceae bacterium | reverse complement strand
TCGACCGTACCTCGCGGGCCGCGCGGATCGCGGCGGGCACGCTGGGCCCGGCGCTGGAGGCGCAGCTGAAGCCGTTCGGCCTGACGTTGCGGCATTTCCCGCAGTCGTTTGAGTGGTCGACGCTGGGCGGGTGGATAGCGACGCGCTCGGGTGGCCATTTCGCCACCCTGCACACCCATATCGACGAGTTCGTGGAGGCCGTCCGCGTGGTGACGCCGCGCGGCCTGCTGCAGACCAGGCGGCTGCCGGCCTCCGGCGCGGGCCCGTCGGCGGAGCGGCTGTTCTGCGGCTCCGAAGGCACGCTGGGGGTGATCACCGAGGCGTGGATGCGCGTGCAGCCGCGGCCCCGGTTCCGGGCAGGCGCCTCGGTGTCCTTTGCCGACTTCGCCAACGCGGTGCAGGCGGCCCGGGAACTCGCGCAGTCCGGGCTTAATCCGGCCAACTGCCGCCTGCTCGGCCATGACGAGGTGCTGATGTCGGGAAGCGGTGACGGGTCGCATGCGATTCTCGTGCTCGGCTTTGAGTCGGCGGACCATGAGCTGGGGCCGTGGCTGGCTCGGGCGCTGGAGATCTGCGGCAGCCATCGCGGCGAGGTCCGCGGCGGGGAAGGCGACCCGGCCGCGGCCTGGCGGGCTTCGTTCTTGCGCGGAGGGCACCTGCGTGACGGCCTGATCCGGCTCGGGCTGATCAGCGAGACCTTCGAAACGGCCGTCACCTGGGATCGTTTCTGGGAGTTCCACGAGGGTGTGCTGGCGGCCACGAGGCAGGCGGTGGTCCAGGCGTGCGGCGGCGGCGTGATCTCATGCCGTTTCGCGTACGTGTATCCCGACGGCCCCGCACCGTATTACTCGGTCTACGCGCCGGGCCGTCCGGGCCGGGAACTGGAGCAGTGGGATGAGATCAAGCTCGCGGCCTCGGAGGCGATCTTGGCGCTCGGCGGCACGATCACTCATCATCATGCGGTGGGGCGTGATCATCGCCGCTGGTACCTGCGGGAGGTGCCGCCGCTCTTCGCCGGCGCGCTTCGCGGCGCGAAGGCCGAACTCGACCCGGCCGGGATCATGAACCCGGGAGTCTTGCTCGAGCCGGCCGGAGCGTGACGTACGGCCGCGAAGGAGGCAGATGATGAGCGGCGCGCTTTCCGAAGACCCAGGTCGGCCCGGACCCGGAGCGGCGGCGGGCACCGTGTTCCGTTCGGAATTGAACCCGGGCGATTTCCTGT
The DNA here is from genome assembly GCA_049284535.1 of Streptosporangiaceae bacterium. Classification (GTDB taxonomy): domain Bacteria; phylum Actinomycetota; class Actinomycetes; order Streptosporangiales; family Streptosporangiaceae; genus Palsa-504. Next base: position 2,926 of record JBAPYC010001298.1, on the reverse strand, counting down.
ACCGGGCCGCTTACCTGTACCCGGACGAGGTCGCCGTCGCGGGTGGCAAGCGGCGGTACAGCTACCGGGAACTGGCTGAACGGTCGTGGCGGCTCGCCAACGCGCTCAGGTCGGCGGCCCTGGCCAAGGGAGACCGCGTCGCCGCGCTGCTATTTAACTCGCCGGCCATGCTGGAGGCCCACTTCGGTGTGCCGGCCGCGGACGGGATCCTGGTTGCGGTCATCACCGGCGACGGCCTGACACTGTCCCCCATGATCTGTGGACACGCACTCGCTGACGCCTGGCCCTACGCCACCACCGTCCACTCGGCACCTCCGGTACAGCGACGTGCACGCGGCATGTTTTTACGAACTGGCCGCGGGTACACGGGCCAGAAGATTATCGCTATGCGATAGGCCGAGACGTCTCATGGAGGCCGTTCGGCTGCGACTGAGCGGTCGTCGGCCGGGAAGAAGGCTGATCGTGGCAGCCACCGCAACCCCTGTTCCTGCACCGGCCGGCCGGGCGCGCTGGACCCGGCTTATCCCGGTGGCGATCATCGTCTACGTCATCTCGTTCATGGACCGGACCAATATCGGCTTCGCGTTCGACGGGATGGGCAAGGACCTGAACCTCGACTCCGCGGGGAAGGGCCTGGCCGGGGGGATCTTCTTCCTCGGCTACCTGCTCCTGCAGGTCCCCGGCGGATACCTGGCCGAGCGGTGGAGTGCGAAGAAGTTCGTCGGGATCATGATCCTGATCTGGGGCGTACTGGCGGTCGCCACTGGCCTAGTGCAGAACTACACCGAACTGCTTGTGGTGCGGTTCCTGCTCGGCGTGGCCGAGGGCGGCATCTGGCCCGCCATTCTGGTGTTGATCAGCCACTGGTTCCCCGCACGGGAGCGAGCCCGGGCCTACGGGTACTGGATGATGAACATCGCCATCGCCTCGATCATCACCGCGCCGCTGTCCGGCTGGATCTTGACCTGGGGTGACTGGCGCAGCCTGTTCTTCGTCGAGGGCGTCTTCCCGTTCGTGATCGCTGCGCCGCTGTGGTGGTGGCTGGTCGCCGACCGTCCGTCGCAGGCCTCGTGGGTGAGCCGGGAGGAGCGTGAGTACATTGAGACCTCGCTGGCCCGCGAGAGCGCCGAGGCGCCCCGGTTCGCCGGATACCGGAGCGTGTTCCGCAGCAGCGTGGTGTGGCGGCTGGTGCTGGTGTACTTCTTCATCCAGGTCGGCTTCTACGGCCTGAACCTGTGGCTGCCGCACCTGGTCAAGACGACGATCGGCGGCTCGTACCTGGTCGTCGGGGCGGTCACCGCGATCCCCTATCTGTTCGCGATCGTCGGCCTATGGTTCAACGCCCGCTCCGCCGACCGTACCGGCCGGTACTCCATCCACGTCATGGCGTCGCTGGTCATCGGGGCGGTGGCGCTGGTGCTGTCGGTGGCGTCCGGCTCGATCGTGGCGCTGTCGGTATTCCTGGTCAGCATCGCGATGGCGGGGGCCTTGGCCTACGACGGGCCGTTCTGGGCCAGTGCCTCGCGGGCTGTGCCGATGGCGCTGGCCGGTGGCGCGATGGGCCTGATCAACGCCCTGGGCAACCTCGGCGGCTTCGTCGGTCCCTCTGTCGCCGGATTCCTTCAGGACGTCAGCGGCGGTAGTTTCCTGTCGACGGCGGTGGTGCTCGCGGTCTCGCTGGTGCTCGGCGGCCTGGTCATGCTGACCCTGCGGAGGCAGGCCGACAAGCCCGTACTCGTGGCCGAACCGGAAGCCGTTGCCGCTGCACCGCGGCTGGAGGCTGCCGCTTCACAACGTCCCGAAGCTCGCCGCGGCCGGTGACGGTGTCGTGAAGAGCAAGGCCGTAGCGGCCAGGTAGTGCGGCACGCAGGGGCGCCGATGCCAGGTGAACGCTGGCATACCCGGTGCGCGCCGGTCTTGCCCGCGTCATGACTCGGTATGGCTCTTACTTGACACCAAGACAGAAGTTGATGTCTCTAAAGAGTCCCCGACTCCGTGACCGTGATTGTGACCAAGACTGCTCGGAACGAGCCGGACGTGACGAGACAGGTTGAGACGGTACGGTGTCGTCGGCCGAGGCCAGCATAGGTGTGAGCGACAGATCGGGACGGGTTGCGACGGCCCTCGGCTTGCTCATAACCCAGAGGTCGCGGGTTCAAATCCCGCCCCCGCTACTAATTCTGCAGGTCAGGGCCCTTTCCCGGCAGGGAGAGGGTCTTTGGCGTGACCGGGAATGTGACCAAAGTAAGGTGCCGGTGCGGTATGCAGCGGCCTGACAGGTGAGACGGGCTGGCACGCAGCGAGACGGCGCGGAACACGGTAGACGCTTCCGCTGGCGATCGCTGGGCACTTCTCCCGAAGTAGCACAGGCATCCATCGCTGCCGTTCGTGCCGGACCGCCAGAACAGGGACTCACGCTGAGATCAGCGCGTCAGAGTCCGCCAGCTTCGCCATGGCCGCAGCCAATGCACCATCTGTTTGAGCCGCGCCGAATCTGATCGGCGTGGCCACGGCCCGCTGCGCTCAGTAGCGTGTGCCGATGACCCGATTCTGTGCGCGGTTAACGGCCCGGGTAGCACGGTGTCTGCAGGTGCGCGTCTGCCAGTTGGTTGCCGCATTTGTCCGGCGACATCTGATCTGCGGTTAGCCCGAAGTTACGTCGGCTTGGCTGCTTTCATTACGCTGAGCTGAGATTTTGTGGTGTGGCGGGGATGGCTGGTGTCTACGTGAGGGTGAGGGGTATAGGCGCGCCGATCAGGTCGAAGGCGCTGCGCTGGGTAGGGTCGGGGCGGCGAGCTTGTCGACGGGCTGGCTGCCGGCACAGATGGTGTCGCGGGGCTCCCCAGTCGCGGGGTGAGGGTGGCCAGGTGGTCGATTAGGTCGCGGAAGCCGCGGATGGGCTGTTCCCGGGTTCTGGAGGCGTTCT
>JBAPYC010001297.1:0-4777 GCA_049284535.1 Streptosporangiaceae bacterium | reverse complement strand
CCTGCTGGCACTCACGGCGGCATTTCCGGACTCTGTCCGCCCGGCCATGCTCGCAGAACTCACGGTCCAGCCCGCACTTGCGGCAGTAAAGCCGTGCCCTACATGACGGCGCGAGTCCCCAGGAGTGCCACGCCGGTCCAGCAATCGGCGCGGCACATTCGAAGTCTCTACTAGACATCCGCTCATGAATAGGTGAGAGTCCGCACGAAGCCGGATGATCTACGCTCCTGTAGCGGGCTCTGCACGTGCCGCGATCTGGCGATCGAGCTGCGGTGGCCCGGTGACCACGAGCGCCTTGGCGGGCCCGGCGCTTGTCACGGTGAAGCCATGGGGGCGATCGCGTGGCACGAAGACAAAGCTGCCCGCGGTAGCGATCCACTGATCCTCCGCGCAGAAGCCAGCGAGCTCACCCGCGAGAAGATAGAACATCTCGTCCTCACCGGCATGCACGTGTTCATGCACGGACAGCCCCGGCGGATAGGTTGACTCCATCACGGCGAGCTGGCCGAGCGTGTGCTCACCTGACGCTTTGATGACGACGCTGCTTCCGTGGAACCCATAGGAAGGGCCCTCATGCGGCCCCAGCACAAAACCGGACATCACCACTCACCGCTTTCCCAGCAAAGTGCTGCCAAGTCTTCCGATCTCAGGTCAGTTGCGCTAGGGCCAGCAGCACACTGCGCTTGGCCGGAAACATCCTCGTATGCCGCATTGGAGGCTGCTTCATTCCCGGCAGAGGATTCTTCTATTGTCGGTTGATTACCCTGTCACGGATGACAACCGGTCCGGTATTCGTTGCATTGGGCCATCGATTGGAGATTTCCAGGGCTTTAATTTACTGGGTCGCTTTTTGCGATAAGCCTGGAGAGATCATCTGCCGCGGCTACGAAGCTTGTAGCCGTCGCCGCATTGATTGCCTTCGGTTTCGCTGCCGCCACTTCCCGCAGGGACTCCAGCATCCTGGCGACCACTACCAGAGACGAATCGAGGCCCTTGCTGGTCAAGGCGCTGACCGCCTCAGGCACAGATGGGCTCTTCAGGCCCTGCCCTGGAGCGACTTTTTTGCCAGCTACGTCCTCTACCGCGCTCCACGCCCCAAGTATCGCCCCGGAAGGGTCACTGGTGGCTTTAGCCTCAGCTACAGTAATTGCTGACTGCTTCGGCGTCGTGTCGTCGGTGCCCATTACCGCCTTAGTGGTGTTCGCGAGGCTGTCAGCCTGTTTTTGAAGCAAGACTTTAGTGGTCCCGACGTCAACCTCGCTGACACGCCCAAAAGCGCTGCCGAGCTGCGTACGAAATATCAGGATGACGAGGATCACGACTACCGGCCACAGCAGAGGAGCCAGCGCATTCAGGATTGTAGAGGTCTGGTTTACGCCGCTATCGGCCAACGTCAAAGGCACTGCCGCGCCGAGCGTCATAATCGCCATCCCCCGTCATGAAGGTGAGGAAACTCCTAGTCCACCGATGCTGAGACAGCGCTCAGCGGTACAAAGTCTCTCGCGTCGCTTGGACTGTACGCAAGGTGGGAAATCCGGCTTAACGCCAGGAACATGCGTCCACGCTAAGCCCGACATGCCGGATTGCAACTCATTGTCGCTTTTGTCCAATTATGCAGAGGATGAGCAGAGGCGCTCTGCCTAATCGGTCATGCCGCAGTGTGCTGTGGCAGGGCTTTGACAGGCTGATCGCAGTAACCGATGCGGCGGTCGTCAGGCGTTCGCCTCGCCGGAGCCGGGCGCCCAGGCTAGATGACCTCGGGTAAGTGCGGCGCCGACGGCTGAGGTTAAGGTACCTCTTTAGGGTGATGCGACCCAGACTAGGTAATATTCGTTTTACTGACGCTGGTAGGCTGAATTTAGTTGCGCATAGTCGGCGTTGCTGGTCGGCTGCCCAGATATCGTGTGCGGGTGACGGCAAATAGCAGAGGCCGATGTGCGCCGACACGTTGCTATGCCAAAGCTATCCAATGGCAGCCCCGTAGCTTTCGCAGCTGAGCAAGCGTGTAGCCGTAGTCGCGGGTGATCCGGGCCGAGCGCGGGCTGGATCCGCTGGCCGCCCATCGTCCGCATCCGGAACTGTACATCCGCTGGATGCAAGAAATTCGCCGGTTCAAGCCCTCCGCGATGTCCCGCCGGCTCCCGGTGACAGCAGGGTTCTGCCGGACCTGCGTCATCGATGCCATTCTGGAGCACTCGGCCGCCGAGTACGTGCGCCGTCCCGCAGTGCCACCGGGTCACCCACGCTCGGGTTCACCCACCTGCAATTCGGGGCCCCCGCAGTTGGCGCTCACAGTCAGCCGGCGACATGTATCAAAATCCACCGGCACGCCTCCGGCTCCCTGAAGGCGTGGGCATGTACCTACCCACCCTCTTGCGCACCGGGGAGCCAGGCATGACGGAGGTGGTTGCGTTCTTGGGGCAGGCCGATTCAGTGGGCCGCGATCCTCATCAACGACGCCTCGGCTGGGCTCTTCCGGCACGCATCCGACCAATTCCCGCGAGGGGGGAAATTCATGACAGCGACGGACATCTCCTCATCCAATCCGCTAACGAGTACGCCGTCCAATCCCGAATCCAATCAGCCACCCGTGCCGCCGAAGATCGCGGCTCTGCTGGCTGGGCTGACCGCGCTGACCGGGGCCGTTATCGGCCTCATGACCAGCTTTAATGCTGTGCACTGGACGTCGGCACAGACCACACTGGTGGCGACCGAGGTCGCTGCGTTCTGGGCACTCGCAAGCGCGGTAACCGCTCATCTATGGTCGCAGACCAAGAAGCAGCCCGTCGCGGTAGCGGGCACCGTTACGGCCTTCGTATCGGCCACGCTCTCCTTGGGTATCGGATTCGCCTGGTGGCAGCTCACGCAGTCGCAAAATGCGTCCCTGCTCAGCCTGCTCACAGCCATCGTCGCAGTGGTCTCGGCACTGGTTGCGCGGAACAGTGTTAAGGCCGGTACAACGCCAGCCCGTTGAGGCCGGGAGGGCACTGGTGCGGCCACAGCCATTCGCTAGCTGACCTGAGGTCACACCCTCTGACCTGAACGGATACGCTCCCTGCCGCATCCCGGACCTTAACTCGCGTTGCTGGGTTACCGGGTGCGCTGGGAGATCCTGTCGGACTCGGCGATGTGGTCGGCCTGGACGGCCCGCAGTCCCACGCCCAGGCGCTCGCGGGCCTGGCGGAGCAGCTTGAGGGAGTTGGTGGAGGGGCTCTGCGGGGCAGCACGCTCCGGATCGGCCCCGTGTTCCTCGATGAGATGGGTCTGCAGGGCTGCAGCGACTTCGTCGGCCGCTTTCAGCGCGTGGTAGATGGCCCGGTCCCGTGCAGCGTCGTCAACCATGGGGCCAGTATGGCGCCTGTGCGCGCTTCAGGGGTCCCGGGAGCACGTTGCGCGTCAGAGTCTGAGTACGCGGCGAAGCCTGCGCGGCCTCCAGCATCCCTGCACTGCCCCGTTGCACGGCCTGGTAAGTGGTCGTGGCTAGGCGGCCGCGACCGCCATAGTGCCAGGAAGACAAAGATGCCCCAGATCAGGAACCAGGGGTCCCAGAGGTATGCGTGCCATTTCAGGGCCAGGCGGTCTGCATAGGCGGCCGGCGTGATCACGCCGGCCTGGACCAGCAGCCCGGTCGCGGTCAGGATCAGGCCATAACCGGTCAGGATCGCCGTCTCGATCCAGGCCAGCACCCGGGCCAGCCTCCGCAGGCCACCGTTCACGGTTCGCGGCCAGACCCCTATGGCGAGCAACGGCAAGAGTGCGGCGACAGCCTTGACCGCGGCCGCTCCCCACACCGCCAGGTGCCCGGCCTGGCCCGGCTGGCTCAGCGAGATGCCTACCGTATTGAGCAGCCACCCGCCGCCGGCGGCCCAGTAGACGCTGATCGCAGCATAAGCCAGCCCGGCCACGAGCCCGGCCAGCGCGGGCAGCGTCCCCCGCCTGCTCGTTGAGCTGTCCGGGATATCGGCCCCGGCCGCATTCATGAGCCACAGGCTAGTGTTCCCCCGGGGACGCGCCAACGGCGGCCGGATAGGCGAGGGCGTCGCGGTTGCGGGGACTGGAACGACCCATAGACCATGAAGGCACCTTGGTCGGGCGCAACCAGCCGCCGCGCAGATCAGCCTGTTCGGCGTGCCCTGACCAATGGTTGCACAACCTTCCACGCCGTACCTAACAGCGGATCTCGCGCAACGGCCGCGGTCAGCGATCGTCACGCGGCGCGACTTGTATTCCTGAACGCGAGCGTCCGGAACGCCGATTCCGTACTCGGGTCCAGCAGACGGAACTGTAGGGCTGAACACATCCAGAACAATCTTTATGGCGCGCCGATCGCAGCTTTCGCGCGTGGCTTTCTCGAGAGTAGGGCTTGCGAGCAGTGGTGCTCAAGGGCTTGCGCGTTAGGCGGGGATCAGGAATGGCAGGGTGTGCAGGATGCCGCCGAGGAACGTGCCCGCCCCGGTGATCTTCCCGCGCAGGTACGGGTGGCCGCGTCCGGTCAGGTCCCCGGTGTCGGACAGGCCTTCGGAGAAGGCCATGCTGACGTCGGCGCCGAGGGCGGTTGCCAGCCCGGCGAGGAACGCATAGTGCGGTTGGTGGGTGGCGAACGTGACCGCGAAGATGGGCGCCAGGGTGGACAGCGATCCGTCGATCAGGCCGTTCATGGCGGGCTGCGCCCGCTGCAGCAGGAACGCTCGCGGGTCCCGGCCCGCCCGCCCGGGTAGGCGGCCCGGTTTAAGGATGGTCACCGCAGGGGGCCTTGCTGGTGATCCAAGTACTGAAC